>WAPD01000122.1 GCA_015520875.1 Microcaldota archaeon | reverse complement strand
TCCTTTGCCTTTATAACATCCCTACCTGCAGAATCCATAAACAATAGAATAATGTATTTAGCATATCCTAAGATGTTTTTTTCATCTTCGCTAGGCTTTGCACTAATGAATTTATTCAAAGCTTTCAACAAAGATTTCACCTTAGAAGCATCTCCTGCCTCTAAAGCTATTAACATTTGGTAGGAAATATCAAACAATTGGGAAAAATCTTCTAAGCTAAAAGACATTGCCTGCTCCTCATCCCTGTGGTCATATTCTATGGGAACATCTGGGAACAATTCTGGAAATTCGTTCAATAAAAGCTTTAATTGTTCATTTAATATGTTCATTTGAGTATCTTCTATTTTAAACAAAGAGATTCTAAGTTCCTTTAAAGCCTCTATTAATTCTCTGTAATATTGTGGATGCTTAGAAGACATTAATTTAGAGATTAGTTCCAGAGATTTTTCTATTAAAGGTTTATTGGTATCGGGCTCTTTTAAGAATATTTTAAGGTCCCCTTTCAAATTTTCCAATTCTGTTATTATAGCTTGATGGTATTGGGGTTGGGAAATTCCCTTTTCCAATAGCTTTATTATAAAACCTAATTTATCGTCAGTGCCATAAAACATATGTAATCTTTGCAATGCTAATTGCATTTGAGCAGGAACAAATTTCCTTTTAAGCTTTAGGTCAACCTTTGTTTCCCGTTTTGTGCTCAACAATTTCTTGGTTTCAGGGGCCTTTTTCTTAAATATTGTTGGCATCTTATAGTTATTTAAAGGTTCTTAATATAAATGGTGCGGGTTCTTGGCCCATCCAATTCTATAAATAGAATCCTTTGCCAAGTTCCAAGAACAAGCCTTCCGTTTTCTACAGGCACAACTAGGGAAGGTTTTATTAAAGAGCTTACCAAATGCGCATAAGCATTGTTATCTATAATGTCGTGTTCCCAAGAACCTTGGGCCAACTCTGAGAAAAATCGCTCCATGTCTTTTATTAAATGGGGTTCATACTCATTTATTGTAACAGCGGCTGTTGTGTGTGGAACAAAGATTAAAACAGCGTTTGCATCTGGTTCCAAATGTTGTTCTACTAAAGCAGTTATATCCAGAATTTGTATAGGTTTGGTTGTTTTAATTTTCATAATGTATTCCAATAGTCTAAAAGTTTTTTAGCGCTTACCTCCAAATCAGGCGTTTCTAGGATAATGGTGGCATCTATTCCCAATTCTTTTACCACGTCCAAAAAATATTTGTAATTAGGGACCATTGTTTCTCCTACGTTTAAATGGTTCCTCTCTCCTTTTTCTCCATAGTTTATCTCGGAAAAATGGAAATGATAGTGATCCAGATTAGTTTTATTGAAAAAATCATAATAGGATTGTTTTTTTGTGAAATCGAATTCCCGTGTAGCATGTAAATGGGCTATATCAAACACAGGTTCCACATATTCCACTTCTTCCATCAATCTTAAAAGCTCATCTAATCTACCAAATTGAGATAATTTTCCTGCTGTCTCAGGACCCATCTTTGTTTTTATGTTATACTGTTCTATGAATTCTCCAAGGCTTTTGAGGGCATTTTTCATCCTTTTGTAGGTTTCTTCTTTTCCCAAGTTTTGATAATAGCCCATGTGAATTGCTGTGATATGACCTCCAGCCAAATTAGTTATATAAAGGGATTTTTTAATATGTTCTAGAGAACGTTCCAATTTATTTGGGTCGTCTGATGCTAGATTAATATAATAAGGGGCATGGGAAGAGATTTTAACTCCGAGTAAATCGGCCCTGTTTTTTATCTTTTTAGCTGTTTCTTCACCCATCTTAACTCCTCTAACAAATTCCAGCTCCAAGGCATTTAACCCCATGTCCTTAAGGAATTTCAAAGCATCCACTGAAGAACAATTTTTACATCCTATTGGAATACCGGCAGTTCCGATGTGCATGTTTTTATTGATAGTGTTCCATATATAAAATATGCGGGAGCTTGAATTGCTAATAATTGCTCTTTTTCTTATAATGTTCATATTTCAAATGATGAGATATGAGGTTCCAACTCAAGAAAGCTATACATATTTAGAAGTTACAATAGCCCAAGATATAAAGAATTCCTTATATTATAGAGACGGTCCTCTTTATATTCCAGAGAACATTTCCATTTATCACAAATCCAAAACTATTGATGCTCTTCTATCCTCCTAACCTTTAAAACAACCCCCTCTTCCACCACTTTTACTTTATCTCCAAGTTCCAGAGGTTGGTCACTTATTGCGCTCCATTCTTGTCCTTCTATCTCAACCAAGTAACCATTCTTCAATTTCTTGATAACTTTTCCTTCTTTAGACTTTAATCCAATAATTTCCTCTTCTGATAAAGTTAATTTTTGGTAGTTAGAGCGAACTAGTTTAAACGTTAGATAATAGGTTAGGGCTGTGGAAGCAATTCCCATTGAAAGGGCCAATAAATCGCTTGGGTAGAAATAATAAAATAAGCCTGCAACGATTAAACCAACGCCTATAGGGTAAAATATTCCTGCAACAAACAAGTCCCAGATAATTATCACAAGACCTAAAGCAATTATCAAGATTCCTAGTTCGTTCATTGTTTAGACCTCTTCTTGGAGGATAGAACCTCGGAAAGTCCTTTTAAGCTTGAAATAAATTCAGATGCTTCATAAGGCAATAAAACTGTGTTTGAGGATTTGGCAACCTCTGGCAAGTATTCCAGATATCTTAATGTTAAGAATTTCTTATCAGCATCCTTTAATGCTCCCACAACATATTCAATGGCCTTTGCTTGGGCTTCTGCCTTTAGCTTTGTAGCCTGGGCTTCTCCTTCTGCTTTAAGGATTTGGGATTGCTTTTGTCCTTCTGCTACCAAAATAGCCGAGGTCTTCTTACCTTCTGCTTCTAAAATCATGGCTCTCTTTTCTCTTTCTGCTTTCATCTGCATGGCCATAGCGTCTTGAATATCTCTAGGAGGATCTATTCTTTTTATCTCTACTCTTGTTATTTTAATACCCCATTTATCTGTTGTGTGGTCTATTTCTTCTCTTAACCTAACGTTTATTTTCTCTCTATTTGATAGGGTTTCATCTAATTCCATTTCACCGATTATAGAACGTAAAGAAGTTTGTGCCAACTGGATAATTGCAACTAAATAATCGGCAACATTGTAAATCGCTTTTTTAGGATCCACAATTTGATAATAAACAATGCCATCAACAGTTACCACAACATTATCCTTACAAATAACTTCTTGCTCTGGAATATCCACAACTTTTTCTCTTAAATCAACTGGAATAACCCTTTCTATTAAAGGAATAACAAAATGAATTCCGCTTTTTAATATTCTGTCAAATTTACCAAGCCTTTCCACCAAAGCAACTTCATAAGGCCTTACTATAACGATAAAGGCTTTTGCCACTATTATGGCAACAACTAACCAAAAAAGCCACTCTATCATAATACCATATGATAGGAAGAATTTAAAAACTTGATCTAGGAAAATATACACATGTTACTACAAGCCCACACATCACCCATTTCAAGAAGAACAACAAAGGCAAAAAAGGGATTTATAAGATCCCTGGGAAAGGTGGATTTACATTTAACAACGCCTAAATATTTAGAATTTGATAATGCAGCTGATTTGGGATTTTTTGGGAAAGAATTAAGTGAAAGGATATCCTTAGCAGGAACAAGATTAATAGCCTCTTTTTCCATCAAAGGCATTCCAGCATCTGAATTGAAACATATACTTTCCATGTTTCAACCTTCCCAATACTCAAATGAAACGAGAAATTACCAATTGATAGTATATATGGATCCAAGAGAAAGAAAATGGTGGATCTGGGAAGGTGAAACGATTGAAACTCCTATAGGACCTGTTGTTTATGATGATGAATCTTTGAAGAACTGGGAGAAATGGGATGGAAAAACCTCAACCATTTTTTTAATCTATAGGCCGGATATGTATTATTTGGAAGAGTTTAATGTGTGGGAAACTAATCCTGTAAGTTTCATTTTAAGCCAACTAAGGACCCAAATAGAATTCATAGAGAAGGTGAAAAAAGATCCAAGATTAAAGAGGTTTTTCCACATAAAGGATAGTGCATTAAATGAAATATTGGAGGTGTTTAAAAAATATCATGACATCATATGGAGGGATCAGAAAGTTAGTTTAGAAGAATACAGGACAGTGTTAGGAACTGCATATCTACATTTCCCCCATACTCTTTCAATACCCAGATGGATAGACCAATTATCCAGTTTATTAGAATATGATGAGGAATTAAAGAAAAAAGGACAAGAATGGGCATTAATCGTTAATTACACGGGATTGCACGCAATCGGTAACATAAAGAGAGTAAGAAACAGCAGGGAAAAGCTTTCTATATTTTAATGGATTCTCCTGTTTTTATTGCCTTTGCATCATAGCCGAATTCTTCTCTTAGCTCCTCTTCAAATACTTGGGAGCTATCAGAATGCACTAGGATAATTTTTTCAGGAGATGTCTGCTGTATAAATCTAAAGATATCTCCTCTATCTGCATGTGCCGATAATGAAATGTAATAAACAGGGAATTCTACTTTTAATTCATAATTGTCAATTTTTATTTTATTTTGAGTTAATAATCTATGGCCGTTAGTTCCTTCAACTTGGAAACCTGTGAGGATAACAGCAGATTTAGGAGACATGTTTAACATATGCTCCAATGCAGGCCCTCCATCTAACATACCTGCTGTTGAGATGATAATGCTAGGTCTTTCTGTGGCCTTTCTTCTTTGTAAACTATTCTCTATAAACCTAACTTTTTTCACTTTGTTTGGGAAATTTTTATCTTGTAATTGGTTTAGATGTTGAAGGTAAATTTTCGTAATTTTTTTACCCATTCCGTCTACATAGATTGGAACTTTTCCATAATATCTATCTGCTAAAATGTCAATTAGATCTTGGGTTCTTCCTAAAGCAAAGGAAGGAAACAAAACATTTCCCCCACTTTCAATAACATCATCCACTATTTCATAAATCTTTTTTATTTGCTCTTCCCGAGGTGGATGGTTTTGGTACCAATAAGTGGATTCTATTATTAAAACATCGGTTTCAGGAGGATGGTCAGCTCCTTTGTGTAATTCAGTTGGTGTGTATTTGAAATCTCCTGTGTAAAGGACTTTTTTTCCTTGAATATCAAAATTAGCATAAACGCTTCCAAGAATATGGCCTGCATCATAGATATCCATGTTTATTCCCAATAAGGAGTTTTTTTGCCCCACTATAACAGGGTCCCAGTATTTGTCTGCTTGCTTTATATCCTTATGTTTAAATGGTGGTGGATTGTTGTTTAATTTAGCTACTTTTAAAGCATCCTTCCACATAATTTTGCTTATTTCTAAGGTTGGTTTGGTTGCTAAAAATGGAACAGTTTCTCCTTTGGAATATAAAGATGGTAAGTATCCGCAGTGGTCTAAGTGTGCATGAGATAAAAACACAAAATGGGGTTTTGCAGGCAATTCCAAGGGGTATTCTACTGCTTTTTTATCTCCTGGCACTAATTTTATCCCAAAGTCCATTACAAAGCGTGCATTTCCTGTATCTAAAAGAAATGCTGACCTACCTACTTCTTGTCCTGCTCCTAAGCTATGCAATATCACAATTCCACCTTTGGCACTTCTCTGTCTTTTTCATCTACTTGGAAATAGGGAACTTCTTTAAATCCAAATAACTTTGCAACAAACATAGATGGTATTTGCTTTACCATTGTATTGTAGAAATAAGCACTATCATTATAGGCTTGTCTTGCATAGGCTATTTTGTTTTCAGTGGTTGTTAATTCTTCTTGCAATTGTAAAACATTTTGATTCGCTTTTAAATCAGGATAGTTTTCAAATACTGCGAAAATGGATTTTAGTGCTTGGCTAATTTGATTGTTTGCTTCCATCCTTTCTTCAGGTGTTCCAGAAACTAATTTACTTCTAAGCTCTGTTATTTTTTCCAGTAATTCTCTTTCGTGTTTCATATAACCTTTGACTGAATTCACTAAGTTTGGTATTAAATCAGCTCTTCTCTTTAATTGAACATCTATTTGGGACCATGCGTTGTTTATAGCTTCCCTATTCCTTACCAATTCATTGTAAGTTATAAAAGTGTATAAAGCTGCTATAATCCCTAATAGAATTGTTATTTCTAATAAACCCATGAGTTATAATT
>WAPD01000121.1 GCA_015520875.1 Microcaldota archaeon | reverse complement strand
TACCTACAGATCCTTAAAATCTTATCTTGGAGTTAAGCATGAGGAAACTGTTAGAAAGTATGTGAAAATGCTTAGGGATGCCTTTCTCATTGACATTGTTTATAGGTATGATCTTTCTTTAAAAAGAAGGGAAAGCTATGAGAAAAAGGTTTATAGCGTTGACCATGGTTTGGCGTCCCTATTTCCAAGGATAAAAGATATAGGAAGATTATTGGAAAATGCCATGTTTTTGAATTTATCATCTTTGAACCAAGATATTTATTTTTATAAGAATTCCGGGGAGGTGGATTTCTTAGCTTGCGAGAACTTAACAGTTAAAGCTGCTTTTAACGTTACATATGAATTAAGTTCCCAGAATGTGAAAAGAGAGCTAAAACCTTTAAGAGAATGGCATGCTAAAGGAGTTCCATCATATCTTTTATACCTTTATAACGAGGTTGGAGAAATTGAAGAAGAGCTAGATGTAAAAATAAGTCCTATTTATGGATTTCTTTCAGAGCTAACGCCGGGAGAGGGATTCGAACCCCCATGCCCATAAGGGCACCGGATCTCGAGTCCGGCCCGTTAGCCGTTCCGGCATCCCGGCTCTAACAATAAAAGGATTTGGTTTTTTAAATCTTTCACAGAAGAACTATATGAAAATCGCAATTTCAGGATATGTGGGAACAGGTAAAACTACTTTGGCAAAAGCCCTTTCCCAGCATCTGAGGGAAAAATACGGCCTGGAAATAGAACCTGTTATAACTACTTTTAAAGAACTGGCAAAGAAAAAAGGGATGACATTGGAAGAGTTCCAGTTATTGGCAAAGCAAGATCCCAACATAGATAAAGAATTTGACAAAGCCTTATTGGAAAAAGTATCCCAGAGAGAGCATTCTATTGTGGCTACTTGGCTTGCTATTTGGCTAATTAAAGACGCTGATATTAAGGTATTTCTAACAACAAACCTTGAAGAGAGGGTTCGAAGACTTATAGAGAGAGATGGAATGACAGAGGAGCAAGCCCGCGAGCACATTCTTCTAAGAGATAAACAAAATCAAGAACGTTATTTGAAAGTTTATGGCATTGATATATCAAAGCCTTTGGATGTTGCCAATTTAGTTTTAGACACAGGTTATTACAGCGTAGAAGAAGAGATTCAATTAATAGAACAGTCTTTGAAGCAGAAAAAGCTTTTAAAATAGTTTCTCATTTATTTTTATCATGATTTTCCAAAAAGGAGATGAAGTTAGAATATTAAAGGGAGCAGATGCAGGCAAAGTGGCAACTGTAGAAGGGCGGGAAGACAATTTTCTGATAATAAAGTTGCCTTCGGGCAAAACACGAAGGATAAATCCAAGGCATGTCAGATAGATTTTTAATCCTAGACAAGCCCACAAATATTATTTCCCATGACCTAACATCCAGGATAGGAAAATTGTTCAATGTGAAGGCAGGGCATGCAGGCACCTTAGACCCAAATGTAGGCGGAGTCTTCCTAATAGGCTTAGGACGCTATAGAAGATTGCTAAGGTTTTTTTCAGATATGGGCAAGGAATATGTGTGCTTGGCAAAATTTCCCAATAAGGTAGGTGAAAAAGAGATCAAAGCATTGAAAAGCAAAATAGGTAAAAATGCCCAAGTTCCGCCTAAGGAAAGTGCTGTGGCCCGAAGGCTCCGATACAGAATGCTTTATCAATTAGACATAATTGAAACATGGGACAACAGGATTTTATTCAAGGCAAAGGTGGAATCGGGTTTTTACATGCGGGTTTTGTGCTCTCAGATAGGTGCTCAGATGGAGGATCTAAGAAGAACAGCTATCGCCCATATTACAGAAGAGAGGGCAATAAGCCCTTATAAAGTTTATTATAATAAAGCATTAGGTGTCCCATTGGAAAAATATAGCTATAGTGCAGAAGAGCTTTTTGAACCTATGTTCCCAAAAGTATGGGTTACAGAAGAGGGTGCCCAAAGAGTGAAACATGGAGCCAAGATATTCCCAAGACATATAGAAAACTGGGAGAACCTTGATTCAAAATATGTGCAAATAAAAAAAGGAGATAAATTATTGGCTATTGCCAGGCCCCTAAAACACACCCACGATTTATTTCAATATGAAGTGGTTTTAGGATGATTCTTCCTTTTTACCGAACAATTGTTCCAGAGGAGTTTCTCCTTCTACAATAACAACAACATTTACCTGGGCTATTTCATTTGATATTGTGTTACCTCTAACAAGCTTTCTTTTCTTAATACCCTTTTCCTTAGGTCTATATCCAGGACCTCTTGACAATAGAACGTATTTTTTTCCAGAGCCATGTACATCCTTTCTCATAGGTGTTCCAGCAGTGTCACTACCACCGGTTATCTTAACCTTATAACCTGGTGCTATTAACCCAATGTCTATTTCATCCCCTATCTTTTTTCCTAAGAATAGTTGCTCATTTCCTTCTAAAGGCACTTTGTAGCTCTTTCCTTTGTGGCTGATGTTTAAAATCATGGTTTAGGTTATGGAGAGAACTATTTAAAACATTATCTCTCCGATACCGGCAAATCTCCACCTATTACCTATTCTTCTACTAACAGCTATCTTATTATCTATGGGAACAATGGGCTTTTTCAACACAACCGTGGCAATTCCCTTTCCCAATTGATTGATAACACCAACCGTTGTTACAGAGTAGAAATTCAACAATAAAGGCTCCCCTTGTTTTAATGGTACCTCTGGAATATCATCCCTTTTCATGAATTTGAATTTAAGTTTTATTACTCTAACAGGTTCTGGCAATGTGCCCTTTTTTCCAATAATATTTCCTGCTAAGGCATCGGACCTAGCTATAGCTGGATCCAATTCTGTTCCAAAGGCTATTAAACCTCCTTTTTTAGCCTCTTCCAATGGTTCTCCTTCTAAGTGCAAAGAAGTTACCTTTGTGTAAATAGGTTTATAGGTGTTTTCTACAGGCACACCTGGTTTTATCTCTATTTCATCACCTACCTTAAATGACCCTGTAATAACAGAACCTCCTAACACACCTCCGACCATCTTTTGGACAGGTGTTCCTGGCTTGTTAACATCAAAACTTCTTATAGTAAATGCTAAATTGTCATAATCCAAGGACTTTTCCTGAGGTTCAAATTTGTCCAATTCCCTTAAAATATATTCAAGGTTTATTTTATATGTGGAAGAAACTGGGATAATCGGGGCATTTTCAGCCACTGTTCCCTTAACAAATTCTTTTATTTCTTTGAAATTTTTTAGTGCTTGTTCCTTGGAAACAGCATCTATCTTTGTTTGGACTATTACGATGTTTTTTATTCCAAGCATTTGAAGGACAGCTAGGTGTTCCCTTGTTTGAGGCTGTGGGCAGGGTTCGTTTGCCGCTATCACTAAAATAGCACCATCTACAATAGAAGAAGCGGAAATAGCTGTGGCCATCAAGGACTCATGCCCAGGAGCATCAACTATAAACACTCTTTTAACTGCTTCGGCTCCTTCCACCTGTTTTAGGAAATATTGGTCTCCTTTTTTATATATTATAAAATCGGCATGTCCCAATCTAATGGTGATACCTCTCTTTATCTCTTCGCTATGGGTATCTGTGATTTTACCTGTTAATGCTCTTGTTAAGGTAGATTTACCATGGTCAACATGCCCAAAAGTTCCTATGTTAAGATATATCATCTTTTATTTATTGAAGGGGATAATTATTTAAACACATCTGACCATAAATTAATACATGGAAGCACAAATTACCACACATGAACTTGAAAATGCACTTAAAGTTTTTGTAGAGGAAACAGAGGTCATAAAGGATGCTGTTAAATCTGGAGCTGAAGAGGTTTTCAAGTCCCAAGATTATGTTGAAGCTCTTAAAGGAATAAACGAAGCTTTAAAAAAATCCCCAGAATACGAAGAAGTAGTTGTTGATAGATTGGTAAATATTTTAGCGGAGACAACCCGTGTGTAATC
>WAPD01000120.1 GCA_015520875.1 Microcaldota archaeon | reverse complement strand
CATTTCTTCAAAAATAGTTTTTTCATCTTCATCCACTGTATGAATAATATATAGGGGAATTTCATAATTCTTAATACGATGCACCATTTCTTTTATTTCATTATAATTTTCTTCGCCTATTCTATTTTTTATTTCAAATAGCTTTTCCGGATCATTCTCTAAATAAGCGTTTAGCACTACAGATAAATCGATGCCTCTTGTTAATGATTTTTCGAATCTCCAATTTTCCCCTGGCACATATGAAATTGGAACACTTAACCCAATTGTTCTACTATTTATCCTAGGTATTTTCCATCCATGATATAATAAAAGAAGCGAAGTTATTCTTTGCTGACCATCTATTATATAATAAGTTACATCGCTATGGGCTTTATAGCTCTGCTTCAAATGTATAATTGGCTCAGAGAGATCTTTTATTTTCTCTCCAATAACCGAAGAGGGCTTCCACAAAATAATACTTCCAATAGGGTAATTCCTAACAATAGAATCAATCAACCTTTTTACATCATCTCCGTCCCAAACATAATCCCTTTGAAAAGAAGGTATTCTATAATCAACAAACCCATCTTTAATTTCTTTCATTAAATTCTCAACGGTCTTTGACTCTACCTTTAATTTGAATTTTGTTGCCATATTTATAATATCAAAAGCTTTACATTTTTACTTTTACATATTAGTGTGTGGAAAGCTCTAAGAATGCTTTAGAGAACTTACGTGCTATCAAAGTTTCAAAGGAATTTAAAGAGGAGATAAAAGAGATATTGTTTAAACATACAAGTAAAAAGCCCAAGGTTACACCTACAAAAGCAACGAGTAGGGTATTAACAATATGGAAGGCTTATAGAAAGGGGCTAATGTTATTGAATAAGAAAGTCCCAATAATATATCCCATGTATCCGAAGAAAGCGAAAGTTCTATATGAATTTCTTAAACAACTCACAAATATAACTATTTACGTCTTTGAAAAACATAGTCCAATAAGAGAAAATCTATTACTTGCAGTAACTGTGTTTGAAGAATTATTACATGTTAATTTTGTTTATTTATTGTCTAAATTTTTCAACAGATATAGTTATTCTAAAACAATTGATGCCTTAAAGAATTATATTGATAAGAAGGAGAAAGAGTTTAGGTTTGCTATCCCAAGGTATATGCAAACTTTTGGAAGTTGTGGAGTGGTATGCCTTGCCAATAGCATAAAAGTTTACAATACTTCTCTCCCTTTTAACAAGAAGAAAGAAAGGGAATGGCTTGCAAGAGCAACACTTTTCAATTACCCTGGCAATATGCCGTTTTTATTAAAAGAAATTGCTGAGGAACAGGAATTAGAAGCAAAATTATTCTGGGATAAAGAGCAATATCTAAAAAATACAACTAAAGAAAAATTAAAAATCTATGCAGGGCACATGGGAATGGATCTCTCATTGGTTGAAAAGGTTAGAGAAACTTTTGTTAATAAAATGAAGGATGCTCTTAAAGTTCCTGCGAAAGAGGAACTTGCTAATTGGGTAAGGGGGTTGATAGAGGATGGATACCTTGTAATATTCTGTGGAGAACGCTCTGGAATCCTTCATTATAATCTTGTTTTTGGCTATGATGAAGATGGCTTCATAATTTGGGACCCAATTGGATGGGAAAGAAAAGTTGCTTATGGAGATTTTCCTAAAGTGTTTTATAATAATCTTAGCTCTTGGGGGTTAGCAGTAAGAGATAAGAAAACAGCAGAACTCTTGGAAGAAATGGAAAAGCATATTAAAGAAATGAAACAAATTATATCTGAGGTGGCATAAATGGACTATTCAAAGATAGCTCGAGATGAAAAAAGATGGTTTAACTGGATTTTTTACAAACACGACCACTTCAAAGATGATATATGGGTGAATAAAGAAATTTTGGGGAAAAAGTAACTTGAATCACTTATTTCCTCCAAAAGCGTTTTTTATACCCTGTAGTGCATCCCAACAACCTTTCAGCTGCGAATTTCTCTAGAATGACTTTTACCAGTTTAGAATCTAGATTTAAAGATTTAGCTAATTCATCTCCCCATACAATCTCACCTTCCCCAAGACCCAAAATGAACCTTTTAATTATCTCTTCGTCTTTTAAAATATTCTCAACTCTTTCATACCTAACATACTTGGGGGAATATTTGAGCTCCCTATGTAGGTATATCTTCTTTCTGTAATTTCCAACAATTCTAAGCCCCCTATAGTCAAAAACCTTTAAATGGAAGTTAGTTAAATCCTCATACCATACAAAGCCTAATTTAACAGTTATTTCACGGTTCAAACATTCTTCAAAGAAATCAATCTCCTTTTGACTTATATCAAACTTTCTATCATCTTTATTGTATCTAACGTTTTTACTTTTGATTTCATACAATAGGAGCTTCGAGTCCTTAATCTCAATAAAATCAAATTCCTCTTTATGATACAGAAAGAAACTTTTCAATTCGCTATTAATGTCTTTAATTTTCTTAACTTCTTCGGGCGTATAAACATTACTTTCTAGCGATTTTAAATACCACACTAAACTTTCCCAATACGATCCATTTAGATGGTTTTGTGTCAATGCTTTTATATATCCCATTTAAACACCTCCATTTCAAGTTTTTATCCCTGTTTATATATTTTAAGATCTAGTAAAGTAAGGAGCTGAGAGAAAGTATATTCCAAATTGATATCTAATCCTTTAAAATTATAGAAAACAGGTAAAATTCTATTGCTTAATTTGGGGTCTATCTT
>WAPD01000119.1 GCA_015520875.1 Microcaldota archaeon | reverse complement strand
ACACCGGATTCTTCCTATCTTATGAGTCTGGCGCTCTAGCCTCCTGAGCTACCTCGGCTACTCTTTATATTAAAAAGAAGGTTTTTAAAGATTAAGCGAAGTTACCTTCCTTAACTTTATAGAGAATCCTCCCCAATTTAAACATGAATAAAAGGAAATATTTGGAAAGAAATTCTATAGAGGCGAGAAAGAAATTTGGGGAGGTTAAAGAAGATAGATTACCTTTAACTAAAGAGATGATTTTTAAAAAATTGGAAAGGGCTCTTGCCGAACTAAATGGATATTCCAACAATCCCAATTATGGGACTTGGAAAAACTTGTTAGAAAAGGCATTGAAAACCGAAGATTTAACTAAAAGCATTGAGGGAGAAACCCTTTTGCATGTGGTTGTTTTGTTTAAAGATAAAGAATTGGTAGAAGCTTTGATAAACCAGGGATTGGATGTAAATGCTAAAACTAAAATGGGATTAACTTCCTTTGCATAGAGCAGCATTTTATGGTTATAAGGAGATTGTGGAACTGCTTTTGAAAAAAGGCGCTGACCCAAATGCCCAAACCATTAAAGGCAATACCTCATTACATCTTATCGCTCCTATAGTGGGGAAAGTAGATATTGCTGATGTTTTATTAAAATATGGAGCAGACCCAAATATCCAAAACAAAGATGAATATACTCCATTACATCTGGCTTTATGGGAACCAACAAATGAGCCAAGTGAAGTGCCTATGGTTGAATTGCTTTTACAATATGGTGCCAATCCCAATATAAAAGACAACAATGGAAACACACCTTTACATATAGCTGTTCTTTATTCAAATATAGGGGGCACTAAACTTCTTCTGGAACATGGAGCAAATCCTAATTTACAAGATTCAAAAGGTAATAGCCCCTTGCATTTGGCTTCTCGGAATCTTACCGGTGATACTTCTGAGGCACCTATGATCGCTCTCTTGTTGGAATATGGTGCTAATCCTAATTTGCAAACCAAAGAAGGAAATACACCTCTGCATGTGGCATCCCTTTATGGAAACAAAGGAGCAGTTGAATTATTGTTAGAGCATGGTGCCGACCCCACAATAAAAGATAACAACTGAAACACTGTATATGATAAAAAGGAAAGGATAAAGAAATTGCTGAAAAGCTAACATTAAAATACATTTCCTGACACACCATAATATGCTATCGCTTATGGTAAGGAGAACCGATGTACATTATGTTGAAAGGGCTTCACGGGCTCTAAAAGTAAATAAAAAAGCGTTTAAGCATTATGTTTTCTTGGGAAAGGAACAAACAAAAGATTTCCATTATGAGCCTGCTTCACCATTTTTCACCCGAAAGCCTTATGGAAAAATTGTCCATTATTTGTTTAGAGCAAGCTCCCGTGGAACATTGGTCGAAGGTTTGAGGGTAAAAGAGGATAAATTACCTTTTCCAAAGTTCAAAATAGCAGAGGGTGGAATTGTATATTTTTATGGCGGTTATATACCTAAACTTCGCTTAATAGAGATACATCCTTATGTAACTTTGAAAGCTTATCTAACTATTCTATCCCATGAATATGTACATGCTGTAGAAAACGAAGCCCTAACAAAAAAGTTTTTACTCCCAGGCACAATTATTCCATCTTCTTATTATGAAACAACTAAATTACCAGAGCTTACATTACCTCCTTGGTATAATCAATTGTTGTATTATTTTGTTGAAGGAGAACAATTCTCAAAAACTGTTGAGCTAGCCCTAAAAAACCCAGAACTTCTAAAAGCATTCTTTATTTTCAAGGGAAGCAATAATGACCCTCTCAAGTTAATAGAAGAAACTTTTGGATGGGAAGACTTATTTAACATTCCTTTAAACAAAAAAAGGATTGACATCTATTTGAAAATGCTTCAAGGAATAAAAGAAAGTGCAAAAGACTGCCCTGAAGAGATCCAAGGCCCGATGTCCTTGTTTTCAGTGTAACTTTATGGAGCAATCTCTAGTTTTCATTCCTTAGTAAGCCAATATCTATAATATCTGGAAACAGCTTCTACCCCATATCCATAGGCAACCTTGTGCTTTGAACCATTATAGTACATTGCTAATACTCTATCATTATGCAAAGGTATTCTGAATTCTTTGTGTTTTATCCAGAGGGATTCGGAAATGGCAAAAGCATCATAGAATAGATTAGTTCTAATTACATTTAACCCACCTGCATAATGCATCATGTTAGGAAACATTCTTTGATAATTATCCCTGTGTCTTGGGTTTGTTAGTAAAGCAGGCGCCGAATATAAATAATTTTGTTGCCCTATGCCAATATTTCCACCTTTTGGTGATGTAATGCCATGTCTAAAATTGCTTTCCCTTGCCATTATTGCCAATATCAATTCAGCTTTAAATCTAAACACAAAACTTCCCACATAGGCTGATAAAACAGCCTCTTTTAACTCATCCGTTGTAACATCTAGCCCTACTGAATAATCCCTCCCTCTTATCACAAGACCTTTTCTTTTTGTCCCTTCTAAAATCTTAAACATCTTCTCCATTTCGTTTTTATGCTCATTTAAAAACTTCCCCAATTTTGTTCCATCCACATGATAATTATAAATCATTAAAGTCAAACCAAACCTTAAATCATGCTTCATTTTACCCACAAACTCATATATCCAAGGAGCTTCTTTTTCCAATTCTTGCATTTCCCTTCTTACCCTGGTTAAAGCTTTGTTAAAAGTGTCCCATTTCTCTTCTAAAGTCCCTTTATCGTTTAAATAAATATTAAGAAAAAGCCTTTTTTCTGTGAAAGTATACTCTTTGGAAAGAAGGAATTCCCGGGCTTTATCGCCCCATTCCTTTTCAAGTTTTTTAAAAGCATCCTTTTCATAATTCTCCAAGTATTGATAATAAGGTGTGTGGTAAATATTCTCAAAGGCCTCCATGTTAAAATTAAGCATAAAACTCTTTATAAACATATTTAAACACATAATCGTTATTAAACGAATAATTCCCTTGAACATTTTTAAACCTGTAGAATAAACTAAAAGCCATGGCAAGAAAATCTGTAAGAGAATACGATGCTAAAAGGATGTTATTAAAAGCCCTTAAAGATTATGGAATGGATGTTGATGAATATAAAGGAATTTTGGTATCATCTTTAGAGGATTTGGAAAAAATAGATAACATGAAAGGTCCTTTGGTTGTAAAACCTGATGAAATGTTCAACAAAAGACAGAAATTGGGTTTAATTGCTTTGAATGTTTCTCCTAAGGAAGCTAAAGCCTTCATAAAAGAGAACTTTGGAAAGGAGATTTATGGAGGCAAAATAACCCATTTTCTTGTAGAGCCTTTTGTTCCCCATGAAGAAGAATACTATGTTGCCATAATCTCAGAGAGGGAAGGAGACCGCATCCTATATTCGGATAAAGGAGGTATTAACATAGAGGAAAATTGGGATAGTGTTAAAGAGGAATTTGTCCCAGAAGGTGAAACCTCAAAAACATTTCCAGAATTGCATCGCTTTGTTAAAGAGTATGATATTACCTATCTTGAAATAAATCCCTATACCATTAAAGAAGGAAAATTTGTGCCTTTAGGAGTTCTAACCGAAGTAGATGACTATGCATTCTTTAAAGGAAAGTGGAACATAGATTTCCCAGAACCTTTTGAAAAAATCTCAACACCAGAAGAAAAGGAAATAGAGGATTTGGATAAAAGAACAGGAGCTTCTCTAAAATTAACCATATTGAATCCTAATGGTAGAATATGGTTAATGACTGCAGGTGGTGGTGCTAGTGTTGTGTTTGCCGATTCTATTTATTTGCAAGGAGGTGGAAAAGAATTGGCGAACTATGCTGAATATAGCGGAAACCCTACAACCTCTGAAACTTATAATTATGCAAGGACCTTTTTCAAAGCCATGTTCAAGAATAAAAACACTCCCAAGGTTTTAATCTTAGGGGGTGGAATTGCCAACTTTACAGATGTTTCAAAGACCTTTGATGGAATAATCCAGGCAATAAAAGACTTTGAAAAGGAATTCAAAGAACACAATGTGCATGTGTTTGTTAGAAGAGGGGGTCCAAATAGCGATTTAGGATTGAAAAAGATAAAAGATGAAGTAAGCGCCCTTGGAATCCCAATTAAGGTTTATTCTGAGGAGGAGCCCATAGATAGGGTTGTGGAAGATGCCCTGAAAGTGCTTTAATCCTAGATGCTATGCATGGAAAGCTAGCGCGTTTAGCAAGGGTTTATGGTTTTAATACCATTTATTTTTCCTCCAAATTAAAGGATTCCCAAATATTGGAGAGATTAAAAAGCCTAAAAGGGGTTTTCATAACATCTGATAAGGAATTGCTAAAACGAGCTTCCAAGCTTAACAACATCATTGTAATCTATGGAAGGGCCCCATTGGAACAATTACTAAAAGAGGCTTCTAAATATCTGGAAAAAGGGCCTTCTAGGTGTGCCTATTGCAACACTCCCTTAGAAATTGTTTCAAAGGATAACTTACCTTTAAAACCTCCTGAAAAAGTTCTAGAATACCACAAAGAATTCTTCTATTGTCCCAAATGCAATAAACTATATTGGAAAGGGTCTCATTGGAGAAATATGGAAAAGATATTTAAAAAAATAAAAGATTAAACTTCTTCTTCAAGCTTTTCAAAGAAGCTTATTGGAATCTTAAATTCGGAATAATCTTTTATCTTGCCTTGCTTTAGATAAAATTCTCTTGCCAATAACCAGAAGAACAATGCTAATGACCTCTTTCCTCTGTTGTTTATAGGAGCATAGTCTGTTAATCCATCTATCTTTGTATCTGTGTCAACCAATCCAACTATAGGAATTTTCATTTGATTTGCTTCTCTAACTGCTTGTTGCTCACTGTTTGGGTCACAGGAAAGCACGATTTCAGGCTCTATGAAATATTTGGATTCTGGGTTTGTAAATGTTCCAGGTACAAATCTTTTTTCTATAGCCATTACATCTGGAAATAGTTTTTTGAAGTTCTTTAAAGCTATCATTGCATAATATCTTGTGGCCACTATTGCTATATCTTTGGGCTCGTATTTTGTTAATCTGTTTAAAAGTCTTTGAATGCCCTCATCTATCTTTTCTATGTTTATTATGTAAATGCCGTCTTTTCTTCTTTTCTCTATAAACTCTCTAGCAGCTCCTGTTCTTAACTTAGAACCAATATGAGCTCCGGATTCTATATATGTTTCCAATGATACTAACATATTCACCACCTAAACTTAATTACCTCATCAGCCAAAGGTACATGACTGATAAACATTCTTCTACAGCAATATCTTTTAATACCTAACTCATCAAGCACTTTTCCAGGATGTTCTCCTTTTTCTACTCTCTCTTGGTATTCTTCCCACAGGTGTCCTATCACCTTACCGCATGTGAAACATCTAATCGGAAACTCCACTTGGGATCACCTATAGGACTTCTGGAACTTGGCTCTAGCCTTTCTTTGCCTGTCTTTCTTAGGCTCTACTCTTCTAGAGTCCTCTGTTAACACGAATTTATCATATGCTTCTATGGCTTCTTTTAACTTCTCATCGCCTGTGTATTCTAAAATTCCCCTTGCAATAGCGGTTCTAACAGCTTGCAATTGTCCTACAGGGCCTCCACCTTCTACATTTATTTTAATATCAAGCTTGTTAATCTTTTTTCCGATTATCTCTAAAAGGTCTTGTAGATAAAGTTGAAACATAGGGTCTGCGAAATATACCCTCCAGTCTCTTCCATTTATTGTTATTCTACCATTCCCTGACTTTACACTAGCTCTTGCAATAGCTTCTTTCCTTTTTCCTCTTGATAATGCTACCTTAGGTTTTTTAGCCATGTCTCCACCCCAATTCTCTTACCAATTCATTAATGGTTAAATAGGATTTAAGGCTCTTTGGTTTTGCCTCTTCAAATTGCACCCCTTCTAGGTTATCAGGGTTGCCGATTAATACTTTAAGTCTTTTTAGTGCCATCCTACCTCTTGCTTTCTTTCTTGGTAACATTCCTCTAATCATTCTCTTTACTAAAAGGTCAGGTCTTCTTGGCCAATAAGGGGAATGTTCAGGATTTGCCTTGTTCTTCCAGCTTCTCCTTAATCTGAATTTATCCAAGATGTAGTGCTTTGGGCCTACAATTATTATCTTTTCAGCATTTACCAAAAGGACTTCTTCTCCATTCAATAAAGCCTTTGCTATCTTAGAGGCCATCCTACCAAACACTTGATTTGTTCCATCTACTATTAACATATTTTCACCTCATAATCATTAAGTCTCCCACTTCTTCTGGACTTTCCTCTAAATACTTGTCCAATCTTATAAATTTTCCTCCGGCCTTCTCTATCTCTTGAAGGGCCTTTTTAGACGCACTCCAGGCAATTATAGTTACAGGTTGTTTTAATGGTTCGTCTGCCAATATTTTTCCAGGCACCACTATTCTCTTTCCTTCTTTATAGTATCTATT
>WAPD01000118.1 GCA_015520875.1 Microcaldota archaeon | reverse complement strand
TCCATGGTTTATTCCATTTAACCATAAACTTAGCTCCAAGAGCTTTATATTATGTTCCCAGAGCTCCCTGTATTGGGGATATTTTTTGATTAATTGCTTTGGGATACTTTCTTTGAACTCTTTAAAAGAAGAAGTTTCAGGATCTATCATGGGATGGAAGCTTAATATCTCTTTAAACAAAGGGTAGCTAGGAGGTTTCAATAGTTTGTCTATTAAGGAAGCTTTTTCTTCTGGCATTAATAGAATTCTGTAAAGCTCATCTCTGTTACGTTTTGTTGCCCATCCTTGGATTTTCTTAAACTTGGGCAATAATGCTTCTCTAATGTTCTTATATGGAACTAAGAATTTTAAAAACTCTCGGGAAAGCTCTCCTTTGGTTCTTGCTTTTGGATTGCTGATTAAAAAACCTACCAACATCTCCATCAAAAATTTATCTTTTTTAAAGAATTCTTTGAGCGTTTCAATTCCTTCTTCAGCCTTTGACCCTTTCTTAAGCACATCAACATAGAGTTCCAAAATCTCTATAGGTTCGTTTTCCCAAGGATGTTTTAATCTTTTATTCCTTATTCTTGCTAATTCAGGATGTTTTTCTAATATCTTTTTCACAAATTTTTTATTGTTGTCTAAAGTGTCCCAATCATAGGGTAAATGTAAAGGTGTGTTGCCATTTTTGTCTATAATATTTGCATTAGCTCCAAGGTTTAGAAGCATAAGGGCAATTTCTCCTCTCTGCGTATAAAATAAAACATTCCTTCCGTTGCTATCCCTTAATTTCAAAAGTTCTGGATTTTCTCTTACTATCCTTAAAATTGAAACCCTGTCCTCTTGTACAATCGCTTTTTCCAAATCTTGCTTCCCAAACCTTTGGACAATCATTCTACTGTTACAGATTTTGCCAAATTCCTAGGTTTATCTGGGTCCCTTCCCAGCTTCAAAGCATGGTCATGAGCAAGCCTTTGTAAAAACACAGTTGCCGATATTGTGTAATATTGATCAGGGAAGATAACTTTGTGAACATGGGCCCCTCTTGCCTCAACTTCTTCTAAATTAACCTTAGCTAAATCCCTTCCCTGTGGTCCTAGGAAAAATACAACATCTGTATTATCATCAAATAAGCTTAAAGGACCATGCTTCATCTCACCTGCTGGAAAAGCCTCTGCAGGAATATAAGTTATTTCCTTGAATTTCAAGGCACCTTCCATCGCAAGAACATAATTGATAGCCCTACCTAAAAAGAACACCTTTTCCCTTTTAATATCAAACAAAGGAGCTTCTAATCCCCTTTTTATAGCCTCTTTTATTTCATCTATGTTTCTATCCTCTATTAAATTGTGGGCAAAGAGCAATTGAGCCATAAAGGTTTTTGTTGCAGCAACTCCGATTTCTATACCAGCATTCAACGGAATAACATAATCTGACAAAGATGCCAATGTAGAGCTTATGTAATTTGTCAAAGAAATGACTTTGGCACCTTTTTCCTTTGCTTTTTTCACAGCCTTTATTGTATCTATGGTTTCTCCACTTTGGCTTATTGCAAATATCCATTCAGGGTCTCTCATCAAATATGGGTACTCGGAGGCAACATAGGGTTGCACATCATAGTTTGTTAAATATTTTAAATACCAGGCAGCATGGTAGCTTGTTCCTGCAGATATTATATCTATTCTATTGTTTTTGAAAATATCCCTAATTTCGGATAAATCAACAGAGAATACCTGCGGAACAATGTCCAATTGTTCGTGAATCTCTTTAAGCATAAAGGTTTCATAGGAACCTTTGAAAGCAGCCTCTACATTCCCTTCAAATTCCTTAATTTCCCTTTTATTGTTAATCCAATAAGTTCCTTTGTAAACATATCCAAAGTCCCCATCTTCTAATCTTATGAATTTATTGGTATATGGTAAAAATGCTATTAAATCGGATGCAATAAAAGATTCGTTTTCCCCAATTCCTAATAATAAAGGAGTATCCTTTTTGGCAAAATATATCTTTGGGTCTCCGTCTCGGATAATGGCAAGGGCAAATGTCCCCTTTAGCATAGAAATCACTTTTTTTATCGTTTCCAAGAAATTTTCTTCATTATATTTGTCCAATAAGGCGGCTATTACCTCTGTGTCTGTTTCTGAGTTCCAATTATGATTCAATTGTTCCTTCAGTTCCTTATAATTTTCTATTGTTCCGTTGTGGACCACAGTTATCTTTCCTACTTTATGGGGGTGTGCATTTTTTGGGGAAACTCCTCCGTGTGTAGCCCATCTTGTGTGTGCTATAAATGGAACGTTAACCTTTTCCACTTTTTTCAAAAAATCATCTACTTTTCCCACATCTTTAACCAATGTTCCATCGTAATACCCAACTGAGTCATACCCTCTATATTCAACAGCCTTTAATCCATATTTTAAAACTTCTAAACCTTCTCTATCCCCACTATAGCCGATTATTCCACACATGTCAAAATTCTATCTCATATTTTTATAAAGATTTGCCTAGTAAAGAGAAACATGCTTATAAAACCAGAATTTGGAAGGATACACTACAGGTTTGAGGTATGCAATTACTGTGGAAGATTGGTTAGCTATGAGAAAATAAAGGCTTCTAAAAAAGTAAAAAGAAGGGATATTCAAAGAATTATTATTTGTAAGGAATGTTGGTCTAACGCAGAATATAAAAAACTCTATAAACAAAACATTCCAAAGGTCATTCCTTACGTATAGTTTTTATTTCTTTTTCCCTTATTTTATGTTATGGATTTAGAGAGAAAAGTAGAGCTTGTTTTAAAGAGGCCTACAGAAGAACTTGTTTCTTTGGATTTGTTGAAAGAGAGACTAGAAACTGGAGAACAATTATCCCACTATATAGGCTATGAAATCTCTGGATTGTTGCATATTGGAAGCTTGTCAACAGCGTTAAAG
>WAPD01000117.1 GCA_015520875.1 Microcaldota archaeon | reverse complement strand
CTCTAGGTTAAGAATTACTGCTATTCTCTCGGAATTTTTTACAAAAATTAATCCAAAGGAAGCTCGCTATGTTGCATATTTATTAAAAGGGGAGATTGCACCACCCTATATTGGACTGGAATTAAATGTTGCTGATAGAACTTTAATCTCTGTGTTCTCAAAGCTTACAGGAATAAATCCTAAAGTAATAGAGGAACTTTATAAGAAAAAGGGGGATATCGGAGATTTAGCATATGAAATCTTGCAGAAAAGGAAAACCCAGGCCCTTTTTGTCGAAGAACTTACAATAGAAAACGTTTATTCCTTATTGAGGAAATTGGCTGAGACTACAGGTCCTGGTAGTCAGCAACAGAAGGAAAGCCTTTTAATGAAGCTATTTTTGAATAGCTCTCCCTTAGAAGCCAAATATTTGGCAAGGATGATTATTGGAAAAACCAGGATTTTTATCGGGGTGGCAACTATTTTAGATGCTATTGCAAAAGCCACCGGTTATAAGAAAGAAGAGGTGGAAAAAGCATATTATTTAATTTCAGATATTGGGAAGGTAGCAGAAGATGCTTTAAACAAATCTTTAAATCCAAGAATACATTTATTCTACCCTATTTCACCTGCTTTAGCTGAAAGGGCTAAAAATGCTTCCGATTTACATTCAAAAATACCAAATCCTGCTTTGGAATATAAATACGATGGTTTCAGGGTTCAAATACATAAAGCCAAAGATGGAACTGTTAGAATATATTCTAGAAGATTAGAAGATATTACAAATTTTTTGCCAGATGTAGTGGCCTATGCTAAGGAGATTCCAGGAGAATATATTATGGAAGGTGAGAGCATAGGATATGATCCTGAAAACGATAAATTCTTACCTTTCCAATTCACCATTAGAAGAAAAAGAAAACATGAAGTTCAAAAATATGAAAAAGAACTGCCTTTAAAGGTCTATATTTTTGATTTATTGTATAAGGATGGGGAGGTTATTCTGGAAAAACCTTTCAAGGAAAGAAGGGAACTTTTAGAGAAGCATATTAAAGGTTCCAAGTTCCATGCGTCCCATTTAAAATATAGTTCCCATGTGGAGACAACACAAGAGTTTTTCCAAGAAGCCATATCTAAAGGTTTGGAAGGGTTGATGGGAAAGAAGATAGATCAACCATATACGCCAGGACAAAGGAACCACAATTGGATTAAACTAAAGAAAGATGTGGTAGATACAATAGATGGGGTTGTTGTGGGATTTTTCTATGGGCAGGGCAAATTAAAGGATTTGCCTGGGTCTCTTTTAGTGGCCCTTTATAATAAGGAAAAGGATGAATTGCAAACAATAGCTAAGGTTTCTTCAGGACTTTCAGAAGATGAATACAAATATTTGAAAGAAATATTAAAACCTGCAGACGGACCCCCATATAACTTAAATTACAACTTAGAACCTGATGTATGGGTTGTGCCAGAAATCGTTGTGGAACTAACCTATGACGATATTACTATTTCAAGTTTGCATACATGTGATGTTGGAGATAAAAAATTGGCATTGAGGTTTCCAAGAGTTATTAGAATAAGGGATGATAAATCATTAAATGAGATTACCACTTGTAAGGAAGTTAAGGAACTCTATGCTGAGATAACCCAGAAGTAAAAAAGGGAAAAATGGAATAGCTTCTTTTACCTTTATCTTTTCAGGCAAATCTTTTAGTTTTTCTTTTGTTATATGGCCATATTCAGGGGAATATTCGTCCAAGGCTTTTTCCTTTGGAACCTCTTTTAATGTATTGAATGCCTTGGTATTAAACAAAAGAAAAAGCAGTAAAAAAACCAGGGGCAATATTGGATTTATGAAATATAGAAAAATTCCCAATAACAGCCATTTTTTCTGGAATTTTTTCCAATTTTTAACCAAAATATAGAGATTTGCCCATATTAAAGAAAAAAACAGGGCAAGGAAAAACCTCTTTATTCCAAAGGTTATTAAAACAGGAAAGATAAATGCCTCTGCAGTTCCGAACACACCCAACTTAACTAAAATAAATGTAATCAGAAACGTTCCAAAGAACAAAGGCAATAAATTGGAATCCCAGGCCCAATAGATGCCCAATAAAAAAATTATATAAACCAACAAATCTGGAACTTCC
>WAPD01000116.1 GCA_015520875.1 Microcaldota archaeon | reverse complement strand
CTTCTAACGCATCTCCAAACCTGATTTCTTGGGATTGTAAGATGTTTTGTAATATCTTGGCTTTAGGTTTAGTAGGTCTAAACAGTCCCATATATCTTTCAGGTTGTTTGGCTATTTTTTCTAGTATTCTAATCTTTTCATCACTAAAAATGTGTTTATTCAAAATTCTTTTAAATTTCCGATAGTCCATAAGGATCACTTAACTTTAAATAATGGTGAATTTTCCTCTGATAAGAACGATTAATTGTTTTTGGGACTTTAACAGGCTTCAAAAATCTATCAACCATGGCATTTACATATTCTTCTTTTTTCTCTATCATCACATAATGTCTGTTTAATGCCTTTGCTACAACACCTGTTGTTCCAGTTCCGGCCATTGGATCCAAAATTAAATCTCCTTCTTTTGTTGTTGTTAAAATTACCCTTTTTAACAATTCTATGGGTTTCTGTGTAGAATGAACTTTTTTTCCATTTTCATCTTTCAACCTTTCCTTTCCTGAACATATAGGTAAAACCCATACATTTGCCCCAACTTTACCTATACCAAATTCTTTGGCATATTCCTTATTAAACGTGTAACCTTTTACATTTTTCTCTTTAGTAGCCCAGATTAGTGTTTCAGTAGCGTTGGTAAACCTTACACCTAAAAAATTGGGAACAGGGTTTGTTTTTATCCAAATTACATCATTTAAAATCCAATATCCCAAGTCTTGCATAATTTTCCCAATTCTATGGATATTGTGGTAGGTTCCTATAACCCAGATGGTTGCTTTAGGTTTTAATACTCTTTTCACTTCTTTTAACCAAGATTTAGTGAAATTGTCATAATGTTCAAAACTTTGGAATTTGTCCCACTCATCGTTTACCCCATCTACAACTGTTCCACTCCACCTTACCAATTTTTTATTGGGAAGTTGAAGGAAATATGGAGGGTCTACAAACACTAAATCAAAGGTTTCATCCGGGATTTTTTTCAATACCTTTAAGGCATCTCCCCAGATTATTTTGTCTCTTATGGAGTTAAGATCGTAATTTGTTATATCTTCATTATCTTTTATTACCAAATCCATTTTTTACTATTACTTTATTCCCGGAATGTTTTATAAAGATTGGGACAAAACCTTTTTAACCTCTTTTACACATAAAACAGTTATGAACGTATTTAGAGAACCTATTCCACAAAAACCTGTAGAAAAGGATACTAAAGTAGAGGAAACTAAAGAGAGAACTGGAAAAGGAACCCATATTATAACCACAAAATGGGATATTTCAAATAGTTTGGGAGCCAAAATAGTTAAGATGTTCCTAACTGGAACTAGAGATTATATTTCTAAATGGTGGGAGAATGGTTTTCTAAGAAAGGTTGTAACTGGATCCACAAGTCCTTTTGAAAGAGTTAAAACAACCTTCTATGGGATGGGACCTGGATTTAGAAAGGCCATCACAACTGTTGGAGTTTCCACTTTGTTAGTAGGAATGTTATCCTTTCCATTCAACACCCCTGTCCAAGCCCAATCCCTAAATACCCAAGGTCAAACCTCTATCCAAAAGATTTTAGAACAGAGAAAGAAACAACAATCTCAATTATCTTCAGAAGAGACACAAGTCCAAGAAACATCCCAACAAAATAACCTAATAAAACAACCCGATGTGGATCCTAACTGGGAGTATAATCCACCACAAGAATTTATCTATATAAAAGGATTACCCGGAACACTTTGGTCCAAAGTAGATCTCCAACCTAAAGATAACGAGAAATTCGGAATTCCTAGATTATCTCCAGGTATGACACCAGACATGATAGCTAGAGAGTATAAGAACTGGGAAGAGATATATTCCAAATTCATAGGAGTAAGTGATTTGATGGAGGTTAAGGTACGTTATTATAGAGGGTCGTTCGTAGGTGCAGACATTATTATGAAAACAGATAAGGGGGAGTTTGTATTTAGCCCTACCACTTCTTTTTATCCAGTAGCCGTATCAGTTGACAAAGATAAGATTTCACTGACAAGTTTGGAGATAGTTTCGTATAAAGGGGTAGATGGAAAAAGGCACTACGCCGCCACCTATGCCCTCCAACTAGTGGCCGAAAGAGGAAAACCTCCTAAATACATTCTACATAATCTAGCTACTGGAATTACCGTAATACAGGAATATAGAAAAGGGGAATCTATATTTGAGGATCCTATGGTAAAGGAGGATGAGAAGTTTATTAGAAGTTCTCTGAATTACCTAGAGAAACTAGTACCTAATGACGTAAAAGTTACTCTAAAAGAGTATGTAAAGGTTCCCTTAGGAGTAGAAAAGGTATTCAAAGGTGTAGTAGTCAAACACAAACCCACCTCTAGTGGTGGATGGGGTGTAGATGCCTATAATCAAAAAGTAGATATCTTAGCTTATTATCCATTAAAAGGAAATTCTATTTTAGTAATCGCCAGAAATCCCAATAATGGGGAAATGTGGTCTGTAAAGGTAACAGTTCCAAATACTAAATTAAGTGGGTGGGAGATGGATAAAAAGAACAGACACTATATTTACTTCTCTCAAAAAGGAGGAGATAAAGGTATGGTAATACGACTAGATCCAATTGTGGTAAATAAAACAGAAAAAGGAGTGGCTGTACATAGTTATCCATTTATAAGAGTGGTAAAAAGTGGTAAAGAAGTGCCAGTAAGTCGGTCTATCCGATCTGTAGCCCCCGCGGGTAAAGCCTACGCTTATAAATAGGTGATTAATCATGGTAGAAGCATTAGTCTCACAACCTGAAGATGCCCAAAATGTCCAGCATGAGGAAACTACTAAAGAGGAAACCACATCTGTGGGTTATGGAGATTCTACTGAGGTAGAAACTCAGAAAAAACAAGAAACAGAATCCCAAACTACAACCGAGGAAGTTAAACCATTTGAATCCATGTCTGAGGTTCATGAGGCTCTGGATAGGTTGGAGGACTATATAAGAAATGGGGAATGGGAAAAGGCAAATGAATTGATAAATGACATGATGGGTTATGGAAGGTTGGAAGACTCAAACATCCCGCCCCAGACCCGTAAATACCTATCCGCCCAACTTTCCTTTATCCAAGAACATTTCATACAACCCCATCTAAACCCATCTGAACAACAAACCAAGGTCCCATCTACAGTAGATACAAGGCTTTATCTCCTGGCAGTTAGAACAGGTCTAGAAGACCTAACCAAAAAATCCCAGGAAGAGTTGTTCAAAGGAGTGGAAAACCTTCTATACCATACATCCTCAATCTCAGCAGGAGAACCCACCCTAGACATAGAATCCCATGGAATGATAAGAAAATCCACAAGTTCCATATTATTGGAAAACTCTATAAAATATCTAGAACAAATGTACTTTAATGAAACAAATTCTAATATAAGAGGTTCCATAGAATTCTATATAGAAAGATTAAGGAGAGGGGAAAATCCCTATTATGTATTATATGATTTCGTACAAAATTTAGGAAAATATTATTCTAAGGAAAATCTATATGAAAGAATAGAAAAAAGAAAAGAAAGGTACTTTAAAGAGTTCCAATTGTTAACATCCAATAACAATGGAACGCTAGAAACCTATAAATGGAACTCCATAATTATTCCAGTTTCTGATATAAGGAGGGCGGCCCAGGATTTATATGAACACACGTTTGAACCATGGGACTGGATCGAGGAATTCTTAGTAAAAAAAGGTATTAAAGAACTCTGGATGGCCTTTATTTATGGATCAACAGAAGAACTAAAAGATAACGTAGAGGACTTTGTAAATGAACAAATGCGGAGATCCAAAGAAGAGAGCACACCTGTAGATGCCGCCACTGTTGGAGAGAACATGGCCCAAGAATACGGAGAATTACTTGTTCCCATGTTCCAGGAAGCATATCCTTTTGTAAACAAAGAAACCCAAAAAGCAATAGACGGCTATTTCAAGGCACTAGACCCAGCAGCCTTAGAAAATGATTATGAAAAATATGTGCAAACATTAAAAGAGCTTCTCAAAAAGCCAGATGACCCAGAAGCAATAGGCAAAGCATCCCAATCAAGGCCCACGGTTTGGATAAACAAAGAGCTTTCAGACTCCATAAGGTCTCAAGTGGATAGAGAGGCCCTTCCTTTATATGATCAAATAGAATTGGGAATAAAAGACGGTTCTTATGATATTCCTCCAGCACCATCAGCAAAAGACATAGAAAAAACCCTCACCTTCCTTTTACCATTATCCCCAGAGCTTTACAATAAAATCTCTTCTTATGCAGAAAAGCACAGTTTTGAAACACCAGAAGACTTTATAAAAAATGCAGATCAAAGAACGTTATCTCAATTCTATGAGGAAATAAAAGATATGAAAGTTTATGTGCCTACTGAGGGTAAAACAATAACTATTGAAGAATACACAAAGCATTTAACTCCTGGGTTGGAAAGCTTAATATTCAAAGCAAAACAAGGAGATAGGGAGATACAGGAAAAGATCTGGAACTACTATTTTGGAAATGATGGAAAAGGCACTTCCTATTCTGAAGAACTGGCATTGGTAAGGGGAATGGAGGCTGTTAAAGAAGCAGAAGAATTCATAAATAGAGTAAGGAACTCTAGGAGAGCATGAAAATATTAACAGGAGGTTTAGGCTTTATAGGGGGGCATATCTTAGAATTAGATAAGGATTTAACGATAATAGATGATTTATCCCATTCTTTTGATGTTCCTTTTAAGGTTTTTATTAAATATAGGTTGGGTTCCTTTTCCTATAATCCTAAAAATGTGGAAATTATCTATCATTTGGCTGCTAATATTTCGGTAAAGGAAAGCATGGAAAAACCTGCCAAAGTTTTAGATAACAATGTTAGAGGGGTTTTAGAAGTTGCTGAATGGGCCAGGAAAAATGATGCTAAGATAGTGTTTGCTAGCTCTGCCGCTGTTTATGGAGATAAAGATGGGGTTTTAAAGGAGGATATGGAATTGGAACCTATAAGCGTTTATGGATTGTCTAAGAAAATAGGTGAAGAGATTTTAAGGAAATATCATGAGTTGTATGGTTTAGATATTGTTATTTTAAGATATGCCAATGTATATGGACCTAGGCAGGATCCTGGAGTTGGTGCTGTTATACCAACCTTTATTGTTAGAATGCTTCAAGGAAAAGAAGTTTATTTCTATGGAGATGGTTCCCAGGTTAGGGATTTTGTGTTTGTTAAAGATGTTGCTAGGATTACATTAGAATCTTCTAGGTTGAAGGGTTTTCATGTGTTTAACCTTGGAACAGGTATTGGAACCTCTATTAAGGAATTGTTTGAGATTATTGATAGAGAAATTGGTTATGGGAAAAAGCCTTTGTTAAAGCCTGAGAGAGAGGGAGATATTAAGAAAAGTGTGTTTGATGTTAGTAGGTTGAAAAGGTTTTTTGATATCGATTTTGTGCCTATTGAAGAGGGATTGAGAAAGACTATTAAGTATTATCGTTTTTAAACACTTTTCCTCATAAATTAAACCATGTTAGCTGAAAAAAGAAAAGAATTAGTGAAAGCTTTGGAGAATAGAGATTTTGGAACTGTTAAAGAAGTTATGAAGGGGATTCCTTTTAAATATGCAAATGCTAAGGATGTGTTGCTAGGGAGAGCTTTGTATGATCTTGGAGAGGAAAGATACAATGTAATGGTCGAATTGATGAAGGATTTGCCCTATAAGAACAAAGGAGTGATGAGGCCTTGGTTGGTTGTTGGGATTATTGAAGAGGCTGTTAAGAATAAAGAAGTGGTATATTATAAGGATATCTCTTTAGGAGTGGGATTGTCTCTTGGTTTGCAGGGTTATGTTTTTACTTTAGTTCATAGAGAAGGTTTAACTAGATTTCTGAATAATTTGGTAGTTTCTCAGAAGAGAGCTGATTTAGCAATGCAGTTATTGGCTGCTGTTGAAGAGAATAAGTCGTTAAAGTTTGTGTATCCTTCGGGAAATGCGATGTTAATAGATGTGAAACCTGTGAAAAAAAGGATTGGAAAGAGAGGTTATTGGAGAACTATTGAAGTTA
>WAPD01000115.1 GCA_015520875.1 Microcaldota archaeon | reverse complement strand
CTATCGCATATTTTATTTATAAAAAGGAGAGACTTAATTATCTTGTAGTAGATGATAATAAAGCGCGAAATTGGATAAATAAAAACATCCGTGAATTAGTTCCGTTTATGGTATATAGCTTAAGATTTCTCACAAACTGTTGTTGTATTAGTAAAAAGATTTCCAAAGCAACACTTCATGAGATACTAAAAAGAGTAAAAATGGCAATAAAAAATGGTGGAAAACCTTTTAACCTCACAATGAGAAAGATACATGTAATAAATGACCTAATGGACGAGGTGGAAGAATGCCAAAATTAGAACTCCATACTTCAATAGAAGAGGTCATTCAACCTAACGATATAAAAACACTAATCGTTAAAAAGATAAACTTGGGTAAACGTAGTTATTGGACCCCTTTTAGAACTATTTACCTAAGCTCAGAGATTCCAAAATTTATTAGGGAGAAAGCACTAGAATATAAAAACCAACAAACTTTATTTGAGGTTAACAGAATTATACATAAAAAGAAACAATATGAATCAATTAAAAATGCAATCTTAGAGAACGATGATAAAAAGATTCGCAATATTTTAAAGATAGATCGGACTATAGAAAATCAAAATCCCATTATATCATTTTCCTTTTCAGATTTTCCGACCTCTGAAGAATTAATAGGAAAAAACGTCTTTTATAATTTTTTGGATATCGTTCACGAGATCTCATCATTATCATTCGTCCCTCACATAAGATATGGAAAATCAATGAAAACCGCTAAAAAGTATGATAGTAGAGACTTCCTTAAATACGTAGATCAAACAGTTCTTTCTTTAAGTGAAAGAAATTCAAAGCCCATTTTTGTCCCCCTAGATCCCGATTATCCTAAAAAAATCCGAGATGATATCCTGAGACATTATGCCAAGAAAGGATATACTAATATTTGGATAGATTTAAAAGGAAAGATACTAGGATCTCTTTTGATCGGTAAAATAAGGAGTATATGGAGAGATGCAAATAGACTATTTGGAAAAAGGAGAAAAGAATTAGTAATCTATGTAACAAATCCAAGGAAAAACTCTAGACAAATAAGTAAACATGGAATATTGCCATCGGATATTCTAGCTACATTCTCTTATAGTGATTTTATAGGACCACCCTTTAAAGGAATAATGGGATATACAGATGACGACGAGTTTTGGAAAAGAAAGGGATACTCGGATAAAAAAGAGTATGAGATAGCTTCTTTAAGAAGAGATTCCAGTATTTTTAACACATCTTCATATTATTATAATTTCCCCGAGGAGATAGAATTTAAGAACAGAAGACTAGATGATATTAGAAAGAATTTAATCGACCAAATTTATTCTTTAAAGACCTACTCGTCTAAAGTAAGTTATTTACTAAATGGTTTTGTTACATATGATGAATTAAACCGTATCATAACGGTGGTAAGAAACGAAGGGAAAGTCGAAGAATATATAGAAGAAAAAACATACTTCAAACAAGAAGGGAAAGAGATAATTAACAATGAGAAAAGAAATGCAAAAGATTTATTTGATTTTGATGACATCTAATATTTAACAGGTTTCACATAGAGATAAAGATAGTCGCCTTTGCCTGCTTTTATTATTTCCATTTCTGTAATTTTTCCATTTGCATTTTCTATCAATGGGACGAGTTCATTGGGACCTGTAAGGAAAACATCACCTTGGTCTCCAAGCCAAAGCCTATAGTAAAGATTCACTACCAATGGAATAGGTTTCTTAGAAGGATCTAAAATTTCTAGAATCATTAATTGGAAACCTTGGCTTAAAATATCATGAAACAGTTGAGTAAGCCTTTCCTCTCCATCCTGGGTCAATAGATGATGGATAATATTTTTCATTATTACCAATTGTGTGTTCCAAGAATTATAGGCACTATATTTAATGGAATAAACATCTTTTACATCCAATAGAACGGTGTTTGCTTTATAAGGAGCATGTCTTAACAATGGGGATAAAGCCACATCGTTTAATATTACTGTGTCTAAAAGGAATTTGTTCAAAAAATCGTCATTACCAGCACCTAAATAAACAACATTTTCTATATATTCTGCGCGTAGTTTTTCCCTGAGCTTTTCTTCAAAGAAGTAATTATGGGCATTTCCAAATATTGCCCTTAACAAAGGATTTATTAACGCTAAATGTATTTGATACCGAAGCTTTTTTGTTAGATATTCCTGAGTTTCTGCCTTATAGGATGTCCCCTTTTCATCCATAGGAAGCACATGTGCCACATAGAGCTTTTTCCTTCTATCATGTCTAATAGAATAAATCTCCCCGCCTTCTTTCTCAGATATTAGCCTGAATTTAGATGGCAACAAAGAATAATTGGAACTTCCATTAATTCTTTTTCTAGGAAACCTTAATTGATAGAGGATGGGTTCCATGTCCCTAGGTAGATAGGGTTTTTTGGCAAACAATCTCATATCAATACCTTTACCAATTCAACAACCTTTGAATTTGCCCAAGAAAGGGAAGCATTTTCAAGCGGAACAAATATAGCTTTTTCTAATTCATTATTTATTTTTGGTGTTCCATCAATTTTTCCATAAAAAGCAACTCCAAAGTGCCAGAATTCGCCAACAGGCGAAACAAATTTATTCAAAACAGTGGCCACAGGTTTCAATTGTTTCACATCTAAAGAAACCTCTTCTTTTACCTCCCTAATAGCCGCTTTTTTGAAATTTAGTTCGTCCACTTTTCCTCCAACCAATTCATAACCTTCCCTATTTTTGTTTTTTATCACGAGCAATTTATTTTCTTCATTTATCAAAGCCACTGTAATAAACAATCCCTGAGTTCCATGATATCTTTGGTAAAATTCTTGGGACACATTATAAGTTCCAATTAAATAAGGCAATTCCTTGTACAGAAAACCATCTTCTGTCATTCCCAAAGCCACTATCTTAACCAGTTCTTCCTCACTTAAAGAAGGTAAATTGATCCTCTCAAGCATACATTTTTTGTAAGAGTATAATTTTAAAGTTGTGGGGGAAGGTGGGTTTAAATGAATTATGGTGGAAAAATAAACACCATGACACACAAAATGAAACAAAAACCAGTATCAACTAAAAGGTTTGATGCTCCTAAATGGTTTAAAATTGGGGCTGCCGCTCTTTTATTAGGCTTGCCTTTAAATCCTTCTTATGCTCAGACAAAAGTTCCCATGAAGACTACAAAGAAAGCTCCCATCATAGCTCCTAAAAGATATAATGACACGATTCCAGCATCCCTATGGACTATAGTGGATTTAAAGCCCAAGGATAATGCTAAATTTGGAATCCCTAGAATGTTCCCAGGAATAACTGCAGAAATGATTGCTAAGAAGTTCAAAAGCTGGAAAGAAATATATCATAAGTTCATAGGAGCAAGCCCTTTCATAGTTGCCAAAGAAGATGAAATAACAATAAGAACAGATAAAGGAGAATTCAAGATATATGCTAAAGATTTTTATCCTGTGGCTGTTTCAATTGAAAAGAATAAAATATCTTTAACAGGCATTTTTCTAAAGGAATACAAGGATAAAGAATATATTAACTATAGGATCTCTTATGTTGTCCAGGCAATAGCTATAAATGGGAAAGCTCCCAAATATGTTGTTCATAATTTGGAAACAGGTATAACCCTAACATTGGAAT
>WAPD01000114.1 GCA_015520875.1 Microcaldota archaeon | reverse complement strand
TTCTTAAATGGTATTTTCTTAATTTTAGATAGTTTCATTAGTTCCAAAGCAATATACCTTAATTCAGAGTTGTGATCAGATTCATCTAGAATTTCCATGCTATTTCTATATTAATGAATGTTTTAAAAACCCTACTTCGATATTTAGGGTGTGATTGTATTAGTTCAATTACCAGAAGGTCTAAAGAGAAAAGCCCGTGAAATTATCTTAGAAAAATTAGAAAAAGAAGGATATTATCCGGTGTTATCTGCTTCTCCTATGTATGGAGGCTGCGATATAGCATTTGAAGAAGCCAAAGCAATCGGTGCTAAAAAAATCATCCACATAGGACATTCTTATTTCCCTTTAAGGAGAACATTCCAAGGTATTGAAGTAGAATATATTCCTTATTATATCGATATTGAGATAGGATGGGATGACCTTGTCCAAGAGCTAAAATCCCAAAACATTGAAATAATCTCAGTTTTAACAACAGTCCAACATATCCATCAATTTCCTGAAATAAAAGCCTATTTTGAAAAACATGGGTTTGAGGTTAGGGTAAAAAAAGGCCCTTTTTGCTCCTCAGAAGGCCAGGTTTTGGGATGCGATGCCTATGCTATAGACAAAGAAGCACAAGCCGCAGTTATAATAGCAGATGGTGATTTTCATCATACAGCAGCCACCCATGTTGCAGAAAAAATGCCTGTTTATGGTGTAAATCCCTATACAAAGAAATGGTCCAAAGTTAACGATAAACTAATAAAACTCCTTAAAAAAAGGAGAGGATCTCTATTAAAGGCTTTGGATGCAAAGACCTTTGGAATTCTGGTATCTACAAAACCAGGCCAATATAGCTTCCAATTGGCAAAAACCATAAAATCTAAATTGGAAAGAGCAGGTAAAAAAGCCTATATCCTTGTTGCCAATGAATTATTTCCAGATTCCCTTTACAATTATCTATTCATTGATGTTTATATAAATACAGCTTGTCCCAGGATTGTGGATGATACAGAAAAATACAAAAAACCTATCTTAAACCCAGAACAGGTTCAAGAACTACTTAGATTACTTGAAGTCTGATTATTAGATAGGTACTAAACAAACCGTTAGCTCCACTTTATACCCTTTTTTATTTTCATCTATTACATATCTATGGATGGTTTGTTTTTCTATTCCACTATTACAAGAGCCCGTGAAAAAATCCTGTCTTCCATCTATGGCTGGATTGAACCTAACCTCAAACCTACTTTCATATCTTTTTCCGTTTAATGTTGTTCTGTATTTAAAATCAGAGCTTCCTTGCAATGCTGTGAATTTACTTAAAAGTGTTCCAGAGTCATTAAAAATGTAAAAATCATCTTTAAAAATTCCATAATAAGGATCTTTTGAAAACATTACTTCTGTTAATCTTGTTACAAATAAATTATATTGGTCTTTCTTTGCCATCTCCCCTATATTAAGTCCTGTCAAAAATAAATAAACTCCCAATAAAATTACAATAAAAGCAAATGCCGCCGCTATAATATCTAAACTAAACAACTGCCCTTTCATACCTTTTTCACCTCTATATATGTGCCTTTATTTTCAAATATGTATTCATGGCCTCCTTCTAATATTACACTTCCAGTATTGCCAAATTTAACGGTTGATTTTATTATAAACCCATAAATGGAATTATTGCTTGAGCCCAAATAAAGATTTGCCAAAGATTGCTTAGAGGCTCCATCATAACTTATATAAATAGAATAATTTGTTCCCAATAAAGTTTTTGGTAAATATATCTTGAGGTAGCTTCCATCCCCTAATTTAGCAATTTCCTCTAAATTGCTTGCCAATTTCACCTGGAATGTATATAATGTTAAAGCTTGCGATAGTGTTATCTGTAAATTCATATAATCTAACAACCACAAAAGCACTCCTCCTAATAAAACCATCAACAATCCGAAGTATAAAAATACCTCCATAGATGCTTGAGCTTTCATGATAGATAAATCACCCCGTTTTGGGAACATTCTATGTTTAATTTTATGGTATTCCCTTTTCTGGATGTAAATGAAACGCTTACCGGTTTATTATATATCTTTGTTAGTTCCCCTAATTGAGACTTTAAAATAATATGGGTTTTTTGGTTTTTTACCTTTATTTCAAGCTCTACTTCTTTGGGAAAACGCAATTTCACAGTTGTATTCCCTGGACAATTTATCTCCATCTCTTTCAACGTTTTCAATAAAAGGTTTAGGTTTTGGTAGGTTGCTTGGGATAACGCCAATAGATCGTTCTCTTCTTTAATAGCCATCAATCCCAATAAAATAGCAATAATAATCAAAGCAAACAACCCAAACAACAATAATGTTTCTAATGCTACCTGCGCCTTCATTTTGCCAACACCTTTAATGGAACTAACTCTGGAACATTGTTCAATAGATTATCGCTAATCCTTACTGTTGTTGGTAGATCACAATTGGCATTAGGGTCATTAATGCTTTTACATCCTGCCAATCCTCTAATTGCCCTTCCTGGAACTCCCTTTAATCTTTCAAAACCCACAGAACTTAATTCTCCCGTATTTCCATATTCGTCCTCTATAAAAAACATTATATATCCATATGGCGACTTCAAATCTGGAGCATCTTGATAGAACCTTTGAATATAGTCAGGTCCTTGACTTGTTTTTAATGCCTTTCCACAATTAATAAAGTCTCTCCAGGCTTCTATATCTGCTGTAAAAATGGGCGGATTCTCCTTATCATCCTTGGAATAAAGATAATTATTGGTGATTATTAAAATAGTATCCTGTCCAAGCTCATTCTTACCTGTTGCTATGCTTGGTGCCAAAATCCAAGGCTTATTATAAGGGTATAATGAAGGGGCTTCTTCACACTCCCAGTGCCCCAATAAACATTCATTTGTTGTGTTATCTCTTCTATCACACACAAAAAATTCTCTCCATCTCTTATCGTTAAACGTATTTGTTTCATTATAATATGTGTTTCCGGCAGGGTCTAAATGGGGACAAGCAGGAACCTTCTGCAAATTCTCTTTTATAACAATAGCATCTACCTTAGGATTTGACCTTTGATCCTTAACATCATTAAATGTTCCTACTAAAACATTGGGTTCATCCTTTGTTCTATAGATCCCAATTCTTCCATATATCCAGCCATTTCCTTGAAGACCTCCGATAGCATTGTAGGAGCTTGGAGGCGTCCCAAAGGTTATCTTTGAATAATATGGGGAATGGGCTCTCGAGCCTTGCAATAACCTTTCTGCAATTGGGTCTGGCATTCCCTCAATATCTATAACAACACTGGAACTAAAGCTCACATTTTTCCCTATCTTCTTTTGGATATCTTCTACAGCTACTTTAATAACATAGTCAACTTTCAACCTTCTATAGTCCAATAATCTTGCATTAAGTGATCTTAATTCTATGGTGTAGTTGAAACCGCTTTTTCTGGCTCTGTCGTTTATCCTTTTAGAAAGCTCCATCAAGGTTAGAGATTTTTCGGGTAAGGAAAAGGGTTTATTATCGATGAAATAATCTCCAGATGCGGTTCCATTATTTATTAGTTCCAATAAAACCTGGGAAAAATTGGTGACACTGGGATTTCCTTTTAAGGGAGCATCTCCTACATGGAATGTCAAAGCAATTAAACTATATTTCACACTTGTATTAATAAAATCTCTAATGTTATCTTTATTCAATAGATATACATGTTCTTCTAGACTATGTGCCTTTACTATTGTTCCATAGGTTTCCTCCATGTTTTTCAATGTATCTGACCTAATCACAATTAAATAAAATGAAATCAATAAAAGCACAAAGGCAGCCAATGTAAACACATAACCTTTTCTCATACGAACACCTTCACCTCTATTACACCCTCTTCTATTAAACCCTCTCTAACCGGGTTTAATACTTCATCCCTTTTATACTTAGAATTAATGTTACATCTATAGATGGGTTCCCCTGTTCTAGTTGTAGCATCACATGTTTTGTAATAATAACTATCATCATTATCGTTTAACAAAGAGTTTTCTTTAACACCATAGGCAAAAGAGCTTACTACCTTTGTTGCTTTGGTTATATCTCCTCTTGAGCACTTCACATCCCCATTCAATGTCACTTCATATCCCGCAGATTGTGGAACTAATTGACCCATTACACTATCACAATTGTTCACTTTGTCAATATTCCTGGAGAAGTAGAGGGCACTATCATGGGC
>WAPD01000113.1 GCA_015520875.1 Microcaldota archaeon | reverse complement strand
CCATTATATTTAGGATTGGAAGAGGTTTTAAACCTCTACCCTTTTTATATACATTCTCCACGTGTTCAAAGACCCCTTTATTTCATAGTCCTTTATTTTTATCTCCTTTCCCAAACAATCGCTATAAACCGTATATGTTTCAATTTCCCCTCCTTCTCCAAAAGGGTTTATTTGATGCTTTAATAACTCTTGAACCAAGTTCTCATCATAGGTTCTTCCCAAATAACTTTTATCCAAAGGATATGCAAACACACCTACAACGATTGCTTTCATATTATGTTTATTATAGAGTTCCAAGTATTTTTCAGGAGAGATTTGCCACAGAGGAGCTTTAACCTCTAAACCAAGCCGCTTTGCTATATCTCCGATTCGGGAATATTGATAATTGGATTGGGTGGCACCCGCTACAATCCCATCCAAATCATATTTTTCCTTCAAATCCTTTAAAGTATCTTCTAAAATCGATAGTTCATCTTCTTTTTGCTCCACAAAAATATGGTCCAGCCCCATTAATTTAGAATGCACTTTAATATGTTCCAAATTCAAAGAATGGTACATGTAGCTTTCATTGGACTTTGGCAATATTGTCAATAAACATTTCACATAGTCTCTATAGATGCACATAGATAGATGGCTATCCTTTCCCCCACTATATAAAGCACAAAGCCTCATAATATCATATGGAACATTTTAAATAAAGTCCCTATTGTTTAATTATGCTTTACGTGTATAAACAATTAATAGACGAAATAAAGAACGGTGCTAAAAAAGCTTCATTTGATTTGGGGAAAACATTTGTGGAAAATCCTCAAGAGATTTTATCCAAAGTTCCAGAGGATGTTTTGGAAAAGATAAAGGGAAGGTTGATTTATCTTTATGATAAAAATTTAATTCCATTAGCATTATTTGATGATAGATATTATGCATTGACTTGGACCAACAATGCTCCTATTTTAGAGATAGACGGTATAAGGATGCATGTGTTTTATTTAAAGTCTCCTTTCAAATACGGTAGATATGTTGCAAATATCGTGAGAAATGGAACATATTACCTTGAAACATGCTTTGGACAAGGCTATATTTCAAGATTGATAGACAAACCTTTAGTCTCATATGAGAAAAGCAAGGCTGTTCTAGAATTGGCAAAATTAAATCCTTGGAGCCAAGATGCTTTAAACAAACACAAAGTTCACAATAAATCTATCTGGGACCTTGAAGAGGAAGGCTTTGATAGAATAATCCATGACCCTCCATCGTTTAGAACGGCCCAAGACCTATATTCTCAAAGTTTTTACAAATTATTATATGAAAGGTCAAAACCCGGGACAATATTTTATCATTATACAGGAGAGCCCAACAAAAGAAAACGTTTCAACATAATGTCCCATGTTATAAAGAATGCAGAGAAGGCAGGCTGGCGATTATTAAGAAAAGATGACAAAGTAAAAGCCCTGATATTTAAAAAATAAGCACCAACAACCCAAGAAACATCAACCAAAGCATATACTTTTTTAATAGAGATGCTTCTTTTGTCTCCTTTAACTTATGGATTTTCCACAGAATGTAAATTCCAGCTCCCAAAAATATCAACAAAAGCACCTGTTGAATGAAAGATTTTGCGATTAAAATCAAATACCCTAGAATAAGCAAATAAAAAACCCAGAATATTAAAGCGATTTCCTTAGCTCCTTTAAGGCCCATTAAAATAGGCAATGTGTTTGCTTTTCTTTCCTTTTTATCTCCTTCCATGTCCTCTATTGATTTAATGATTTCCCGGCTAAGTCCAAAGAACAAAACACCATAGGAAAACATCAACAAAAACGTATCATATTTGTTCAAATAAATCATTACATAAAGGAAAGGAGCAATCATAGTAAAGGCAACAACCAAATTCCCAACAAAGGGCATGTCCTTAAGCTTCCAGTTATATAAAAATGATAAAGCAGAAATTCCAATAACAAACAACGCTAGCTTTAAAGGCAATAGCCATAATGCAAGGATAAATGCAATTAAACCCAAAGCAATACCCAAAAATTTGGCTTCAAATAATGAAATATCGCCCCTGACTAAAGGCCTATCTAACCTATTGTTTGCTTTATCTGTGTTATAATCCAGAATATCGTTCCATATAAAAATGGCTAATTGAAACAAAACAGGCACAACAACAAGTTCCCAAGGCAATGCTAATTGTTTTGTTAGATAGTAATAAGAAGCATAGATCCCAAGGATTGTAATTAAAGCATGGTCAGCCCTTGAAAGTTGCCAGATACTCTTCAGCTTCTGAAACATCCACATCCCTCTTTTTAAAGAACCTTATTAAATTCTCCACATCTCTTTTAAAATATTCTTGGGCCATCTCACTTTTTTTAGATAGTCCTTGTCCCCAGTCTATTATATAATTCTTGGGGCCCTTTAATATATTATATTCGCTAAAGTCAGCATGCACCAATCCACCTTCCCAAAGCCTTTTAAGCTTCCCAAACAAATCCAAAAAATCCTCCTTTGAAACATCTGCATTCAACAATTGCGGATATGGAACCTTTTCCTCTCCCAGAAAATCCATCACAATAACATTGCCTTCATGGTAAAAGGGCCTTGGAACATCTTTTATCAATTCATAGGCCAATTGCAAATTTTTAAATTCCCGAGAGGCATAGGCCCTTGCCAAATCATATTGGGTATGTTTAACCTTCTTTATCCTGGGATCCTGCAATAGATATTTTATTCTGTTGTGGAAATTTGTTGTTTCTATTCTATAGATTTTAACAGCCACATAATTATTTCCCTGGGACGCTAAGAAAACGTTTGCCTCCTTCCCTTGAGATATCAAACCTTCCATCTTATCAAAAATGCCTTTTCTCATTAATTTAGCTATATTTAACAAAGTTCGTTTGTCAAACACCAGGTTTTCAGTCTCGTTCTCCCAGTGCATGTTTATAAACCTCCAAGGTCTTCTTAGCTATGTTTTCCCAAGAATATTTTTCCAATTTTTTATAGGCTTGTTCCAATTCCTCATCTAAATCTTCTTTTTCCAGCTTTTGCAAAGTCTCCTCAATTGTCCCATTTATTATGTATTTTTTGTATTTATCTCCGAACATCTCCTTTAGGAACATTGGAACCTCTCCCACAGGTGTTGAAACAAAGGGCCTTTTATGGGCCAAGCTCTCAAGCATCACCATCGGAAACCCCTCATATTTTGAAGGTAAAACAACATACCTTAATTTGCAATAAATTTGGGAAATTTCCTCATATGGAACAGGGTCCAAAAAGGTAACCTGTTTATCTTCAGCCATTTTCTCCAGTTTTTTTCTCATCCCTTCATCAGGACCTACTATCACAATAGGAAAGGATTTTACCTCTTTTATCAATCTATCCACTCTTTTATCTGGGTCCAATCTTCCGATATAGCCAACAGCAACCTGTTCTTTATAAGAACCCATGCAATTCTTCAACTCAACTCCATTTGGAATATGGTGGAATTGTTTTATTAGCTTGGATGTCTTTGATGAGACACCTATTACAATGGAACGTTTTAACAAAGGTCTTGCAAACAAATCATATAATGTAAAGAAAATGCCTTTTTGTGGGATACCATGTATTGTCCAGACAACCTTTTTACCCCTCAACAATCCAACAAAGGCACCTATTAAAGCATACAAATTCCCATAACCATGCACATGTATAATATCATAATCCATTGTTAAAATATCATAAATAGATTCCGGATGGGGAACATATAAAGATGAGAAACCCGGGATCTTAATAAAATCTCTTGCTATTACCCTTTCCCCGATGCCCTCGCTTGTTATTATTCTATAATCTATGTGTTTTTTCAAGTGCTTTATTAGATTGTATAAATGAATGGCAATGCCATGGGATGCAGGATAATAAGAATGGACAAAATACACAACCTTATATCTCATCCAATATCGCCAGCCAACTATCGGCTATTTTCATCAAATAGTTTCCAAATGTTCTACTTAAAGATATTTTTAGCTTCCTTGATTTCTTCCCTATGTCTGTGAATTCTCGTTCCATTTTTATTAAACCAAAGGCCCTAAGTTTTGGCAGTATCCTATTGTAAAATGTAGCTTTTGAAATATTATTGGAAGAAACAAAACTTGCGATATCTTCTGAATAAACCTTTCCCTTTTTCTTTATTACAAAATCTAAAAATTGCACAGCTACATTATGGTATGTGGGTGAGTATTTAGAAGGAAACACATGTTCCACAATATCTTCCAAAGGCAATAGGTTCCTTGTGGGTGTCTCGTCATCTGTTTGAAAACGCTTTTTAAGAGAATAATGAGCGGGTAAATATAAACATTCTTTGCTTTTAACTCCCTTTGGAACTGCCATCATTATTACTACCTCGTTGTATTTAAAAACAGTGCGCCCTGGGGAGGATTCGAACCTCCGACCTTCCGGTTAACAGCCGGACGCTCTACCACTGAGCTACCAGGGCTCATTCTATTTTATTTCAACAAAGGTTTTAAATGTTAAGCGGGCCCGGTGGGATTTGAACCCACGACCTTCCGGTTAAGAGCCGGACGCTCTAGCCAGGCTGAGCTACGGGCCCTAAAAAACAAAAGAAAAAGAACCTAACCAAATAGGCTTGCCAATCCAGCTGCAGCTTCTTCTTCAGTCTTCTCTTCTTTCTTTTCTTCCTTCTTCTCTTCCTTGGATTCTTCAGCTGGTGCGGCTGCAGGTGCTGCTGCCACAGGTGCCACAGCTGCCTTCTCAATAGCTTCTTCTATGTTTACATCCTTTAGAGCTTCTACTAAGACCTTTACTCTTGCCTCATCTACTTCTACTCCAGCTGCGCTGATAACATTTTTTAGGTTCTCTTCAGTTATCTCTTTTCCGGCTCCGTATAGGAGCAGTACTGCTTGTACATATGGGTCAACTTTCATTCTTCTCACCTTTTGGAATATTATTACCTATAATGAACTGTTTATAAATGATAGCGTCCATTGACATTGGGGAATAAAGGTTTGCCTCTACAGCAAGGTTCTTTGCTTGGGTAAATGCATTTTGCAAGAGATATTCAATGGTTTGAGGTGTTGGATAGTTTGCATTTAATGATAGATTAAATGCTCCTGTAATTGCTCTCTCAATATCTTCTTTTATCTTATCCTCGGTTATCTCAAAGTGTTCAGGTCTATAAATGGTGCCATCGTAAGCAAATGCTATATGGGCTCTTACCTTAAATGGCTTTATTCCAAGCAATTGCAATGCCTGAACCTTTAAGCTGTTTAATTTCTCTCCTGCCTTTGCCAACACGCTTGTTTTAGCTATTTTTATTTTTCCTTTGTCAACTCTTGCATCAAGTCCTGCTTGTTTCAAAGCACTTAAAGCAGGTCCTGGTGGCAAGTCTGTTTCCATCTCCTCAATTACAATATCTTCTTCTGCTACTTGTCCTGGCTTTGCTGCCACAGGCAACTGTTCAGACCTCAAAATCTTTTCAATCCTATAAGGATGTTCATTTACAGCAATAACAAGCACAGGATAATCCACTTCATATTCAATGCCAAGACCCTTCAATGCATTGTTGATAACAGGTTTTCGTTCCACTCTGTGAAAACCTTCGATTTTCCTTCTTATCTTCTTTTGCAATTGGGCTGGCAACTTCTTCAAATTAATCAAAATAATGCTTTTATATTGGGAAATCGTATCTTTGAGTTCTTGAGCAGCCTTTATCTTTTCCTCTCTTTTCATAGCCATTTTACATCACCTTTACAGGAGGGGACATAGAGAATTTGAAATAAATGTTTTTAATGTTAGATGTTAGGTTCTTCTTTCCAAGCTCATCCAACACAGCCATTGCATTATCTGCTAAATCTTCCACAGACATTTCCTCTGTTCCTATAGGTACATGTATTGTTGGAACCATTTTACCCCTTGTCACGATCCTAACCATGTTTCTTCCCCTTTCTATCAATGTCTTAGGGTCTCCTACAAAAGGCAATATTGTGTTTCCCCTACCTCCTAACACTTTACCCCAGTGCTTAGCAACCAAAGGAATGTGTTGAGGTTGTACATAAACAACTGCCTTTCTTGCTATTTTCTTCAATTCTTTTATAGGGAACTCTGGGACTTCATCAGGTTTTAATTTTATGTCAACAGGCAAATCCTTCAACTGATATAGAACAGATTCATCCGCTACCACGATTATTTTATTAGGTTTTCCTTTTCCCTTAGGTAAAGCAAACCTTATGTTCAATCTATTTTTCCTAAAATCCACGTTTCTGAAATTAACAACCATCTCCAGGGTTTGCACGAACTTCCTGGGAACCTTAACCTCAAAGGCCTTTTTAATACCTTCAATTATCTTTTCTCTATTCATAACCTCCCACCTACCGTGTGGTCAAACGGTCTATTATTTCTCTTTGGTAAAGTTTATAAACCTAACATCTAAGCTTCTCTGCCTTTTCTATCCTCTCCACTGCCTTCCTTATTGCATTTTCCCTCATCTTCTTAGGATCTTTTTGATAGAGTTCCACAAAAACCTTTAGCACTTGCCTTTTTAGTTTTTCCTTCATTGCCTCCTCATCATGGAAGTTTCCTGAAAGGTTATATGCCCATTCCAAATAGCTTCCGATAACACCTCCTGAATTTGCCAAAATATCTGGGACAATTATTCCGTTTACTAAATCGTCTGCATCTGGTGCTATGGGACCATTGGCAAGCTCCACAATCCATCTTGCCTTTACATCGCTTGCATTTTTAGTTGTTATCTGGTTCTCTAAAGCGGCGGGTGCCAACACATCAACATCCAATGTTAAAAGCTCCTCATTTGAGATATGTTCAACACCTGGGAAATCAGCCAATGTTCTATTTTCCTTTTTATATTGCAGAACTCTTTTGATGTCAAGACCTTCCTTATTGTAAATGCCTCCTTTGCTATCCGAGATTGCCACAACTTTATAACCAACTTCTTGTAATAACAATCCAAGATTACCTCCTGCATTTCCAGAACCTTGTATTGCAACCACTGGAACCTTTCCTTCCATCTCCCTTATCTTTTCAATAATAACAAAACCTCCATAAGATGTAGAATATTGTCTTAAAGGAATTCCCCCTAGTTCGACAGGTTTTCCTGTAAATGTGGCGGGTGCATGTGTGCCAGTAACCTTTTCATAAGCATCTAACATCCAGGCCATTATTTGAGGATTTGTATTAACATCGGGAGCAGGTATATCTTTCCAAGGCCCAAACATATCATGGAAAGTAACACTATATTTCCTTGATAACATCTTCAATTCCATTTTAGAGAGCTCCTTAGGATTTACAACAACTCCTCCTTTAGCACCTCCATATGGCAATTCCATTAAAGAATTCTTCAAACTCATGGCCATTGACAAGAATTTAACCTCTTCTTCTGTAACCTGAGGATGGAACCTTATTCCTCCCTTACTAGGGCCTAAAGCATCATTATGAACTATCCTCAATGCTTGATATTTCTTTCCCATCACCTCTATAGTTGCCTTCCTAACCGTTTTCCAATTCATCAAAATCTCTGTGTTCAAGCCAAGTTCTTCAAATCTCTTTTTATATTTCTCAATCATGGCTTAATGTCCTACCAAACCTTTAAATGGTTTTATGGAACATAAAAATGCATGAAAGCATTGTTTCTTCATGCCCGGGAAATAGATGTTATACCCAGGGAAAAGGCTTTAGAGATCTCTGACCAAAGTCCTGAAAAAATACACATGGAAAATGCCTTGATTGTATTCTTGGCATTTGAAAGGGGTGACCAAGAAGAATTCTTAGACCAATTGTTAAACGATGTTTTGGAGCATTTGCCAAGGATAAAGGCAAACCATGTTTTGTTATACCCTTATGTTCATTTGACATCTAATCCAGAATCTCCTGTTAGGTCAAAAACTTTGTTGGAAAAAGCATATCAATTATTCCAAAAAAGGGTGCCAACATTTAAGGCTCCTTTTGGTTGGTATAAGGAGTTTAAAATCCATGTATATGGGCATCCTTTGTCAGAACTTTCTCGCGAATATAAGAAAGGAAAAGAGATTATTTCCCAATCCTTGAAACAAGAGGAAGAGCTAAAAAGCGAGTTCTATATATTTGATGGTGAGTTACACCCTATAGAGGAATACGATTTCTCCAAATATCCTAATCTAAAAAAATTGGCAGATTATGAAACAAAAAAATCCAGGGCCTATGAATCAGAGCCTGTCCATATAGAGTTGATGAAACGTTTAGAATTGGTTGATTATGAGCCTGCCAGCGATTCTGGAAACCTGAGATATTACCCTAAGGGAAGGTTAATCAAAAAAATTATAGAGAATTCTGTAACCCATTATTGTATAGAAAGCGGGGCCCATGAGGTTGAAACACCTATTATGTATGATTTTGCCCACCCTTCCTTAGAAAAATATCTAAACAGATTCCCTGCCCGTCAATATACAATACATTCAGACCAAAGAATGTTCTTTCTAAGGTTTGCTGCCTGTTTTGGCCAATTCTTGATAGCCCACGATGTTCCTCTAAGCTACAAACAGTTACCTGTTAAATTATATGAACTAACAAGATATTCTTTTAGAAGGGAACAAAGTGGAGAGTTGATGGGATTAAAAAGATTAAGAGCATTTACAATGCCAGATATGCACACCCTTGTTAGAGATTTCGACCAAGCAAGGGAAGAATTCCTAAAGCAATTGGAAACCTCAAGAAAGATAATGGAAGAATATGAACTATATTCTCATATAGAAATAGCATTTAGAGCCCAAAAGGACTTTTTCCAAGAACACATAGAATGGTACAGGGAATTGCAAAGAATTGTTGGAAAACCTTTCTTGTTGGAATTGTTCGACAAAAGATATGCTTATTTCATAACAAAGTTTGAGTTTAATTTTATAGATAGCAAGGAAAAAGCAGCCGCATTATCAACTGTTCAAATAGATGTGGAAAATGCCCATACCTATGATATAACCTATGTGGATGAAGATGGAAAAAAGAAAAGACCTTTAATATTGCAT
>WAPD01000112.1 GCA_015520875.1 Microcaldota archaeon | reverse complement strand
TTGTTTCTCTGTCTAGATTTGCTATCACAATTATCCTTTTTTCCATACATTATTTTGTGTTGAGAAATGTTTAAAAGCACCTCCTTCTAAGAATTCCCATCATGGATTATGTTTCTTTTTGGAAAGAAAAGATCGAAAAAGAAAGGGCAATAGAAAAGGAAACAGTTGAACGCGAGATTCACTCCCTTTCGGGTGAAGAAAGGGAAAGAATGGGAAAAGCCTTATTGAACGTGCGTTTAAAATACGCTGGCCGTTTATTAGACCTTTATCTATACAAAGTTGTATCTCCAAAAATCAAAGATTCTCAATTTAAAACCGGAGATATTGTTTTAATAACTCCATCTGATGAACCTATTTTAAAGGGAAGCATTGAAGGCACCATTTACCAAAAAACCTCTCACACCATGGTTATTTCTGTCTTCCAATTATTGCCCAAAAAACTTTTCCGAATAGATCTTTACTATAGCGATATTACATTCAAGAGAATGGAGGAAGCTTTAACAAAGGTTCCACCTCGTTTAATGGATATCCTTTTGAAAAAGGAAAAACCTAGGATCGAAAGAAAACCTTTGGAACTAAAAGCCAATCTAAATAAATGGCAGAAAGAAGCTGTGGAATATGGAACGCATAGTGAATTCTTTTTGTTGCATGGACCTCCTGGCACAGGCAAAACCACAACCTTGGCCGAAATAATCTTCCAATTGGTAAATCAAGGAAAAAGAGTACTGGCAACCGCAGATACCAATGTGGCAGTTGACAACATAGCGGAAAAACTATTAAACTATGGTTTAAACATTATTAGAATAGGGCATCCTGCGAGGGTAAGTCCCTCTCTTTTAAAACAAACTCTTTCTTACAAATTAACAAAGCATCCCAAATACAAGGAAATAGACCAACTTTATGGAAAAATTGCAGAACTAAGAAAAACGCAAGAGCTTTATACAATCCCTGTTCAAAGCAAACGCAGAGGCCTTACAAGCGAACAAATCCTGAAATTGGCAGAAGAGGGAAAAGGGTCCCGAGGTATCAATCCGATGGAAATTAAATCTATGGCAGCTTGGATAAGAATACAAAACCAAGTGGAGCTTTTGAAAGAAGAGATCTCTCGCTTAAAACTCTTGATAATTGAAGAGCTTTTAAATGAGACACAAGTTATCCTTTCAACAAATTCCGGAAGTTATTCTGAAGAACTGGAATCCCAGCAGTTTGATGTTGCTGTTGTGGATGAATCTACTCAGGCAACAGAACCATCTTCTTTAATGCCCTTAACAAAGGCAAAACAATGGATTTTAGCTGGTGACCATAAACAATTACCCCCTGTTGTTCTATCCAATGATAAAGATTTGCAAGTTAGTCTATTTGAGAGATTGGCCGATTTTATTCTACCCTATATCCTAAGAATACAATATAGGATGAACCAAGAAATAATGGAGTTTCCATCTAAAAAGTTCTATCAAGGAAAGCTTATTGCCCATCCCTCCGTGGAGAACATTAGACTTTCTGATATTTACCCTGTTCCAAAATCCCTGGATGTTCCAATAGAGTTCATAAATGTTGAGGGAAGGGAACGAGGCTCTATATCAAAGAGAAACCCTGAAGAATTTATGGCAATCAAACAGTATCTGGAACAATTGTTTCAATATGGGGTTAATCCCAAAGATATTGGAATTATAACCCCCTATAAAGAGCAAAAGCAGCTTTTCCAATCTTTAAAAAATATAGAAGTTAATACGGTTGATGGTTTCCAAGGTAGGGAAAAAGAAATTATTTTAATATCGTTGGTAAGGGCGAATCCCCAAGCTATCCTAGGCTTTATAAAGGATGAAAGAAGGTTAAACGTGGCCATGACGAGGGCAAAACGCAAGCTTGTTCTATTCGGTCATAGAGCAACCTTAACAAAACATCCTCTTTATAGAGAACTTTTACAATATATAGAAAAAGTGAGTGCTCCGACCGGGATTCGAACCCGGGTCACTGGCTTGAAAGGCCAGCATCCTGGACCACTAGACGATCGGAGCTAATCTTAATGTGCGCCAAAATGTTTTTAAAATCTATTGCCTTGCCCACACAAAACCTTTAAGTCCCTATATCAGAAATTAAAGCATGTTATTAATCATAGATACAACATTATTCGCAAATCCCCAATCCTACCAAAGGTTCCATGAAGATAGATGGGAGGCAACTAAGTTAATGCTAAAAGCCCTCAAAGAAAAAGGATTTACTTTATATACAACGCCTGCTGTTATGAAGGAGCTCTCTCGTTTTATCCCTTCTGAAGAGCTTGAAGGCCTTATTCTAATAAAGTCTCCTGATTTATCCAAAATAAATATTCCTGCCTGGGTTTTTCTTGAATATTTAAAGGATTTAAGAAAGAGGTTTGACAAGGGTTTGAGGATAGCGGAAGAATATGCTCGTGAAAACCCTGATGAATCTAAAATAAAATCCCTAAGAGAAAAATATAGAACCTATGTTAGGGGCGGTATCCTAGATTCTCCCAATGATTTAGAGGTTATCTTATTGGCATTGGAATTGGATGGGTTTTTGGTGACATCGGATGAGGGCATGGTTAAAATGGCCCAATTGTTGGGTTCCAAGATAATAAAGGCCGAAAATATCTCATTCTTCTTATCAAATGTTTGAATGGATTTTAATAGTTTTTATTGTTATTTTGATAAATCTTTTACCAAGCATACATGCTAATTTCCTTGCCCTGCTTTTGGCACCTTATTTTAGTCCCCTCCAAATAGCCTTTGCCTTAGGACTTCACTTTATTCTTTCAATCGTTCCATCTTTGCTATATAGCATAAGTCCAGAAGTTGCTGCCGCTCCTTTAATAAATAAACTAGCACAGCATGACAAAAACAAAACTATTTTAATCTTTCTAATAAGCGCCTTAGCCTCCTCTTCTTTATCTATCTTAATACCTGAAGGATTTTTCTCCTTTTTATCCCGCTTGTTAAAACCCTACATCCCCTATAT
>WAPD01000111.1 GCA_015520875.1 Microcaldota archaeon | reverse complement strand
GACGCTCCCCACGCAATGGACAACTATGATAGATTGAAAAAGCAATATGATATTATTCCTGTGTCTGCAGAGGCTGAACTAGCATTAAGAAAAGCTTCCAAAGCCCAATTGATAAATTACGTTTATGGAGAGGATGATTTTGAAATCATAGGGGATGTTTCTGAAAAGCAGAAACAAGCATTAGAAAAAATAAAGCAAATTCTACCAACCAATGTCCAACAGGCCTTAGAACACCTTGTATTCGATGTTTTAGAATATATTGCTGTTTTCCCTGCAGGAAGCAAGTTAGTGGATAAACAAGGAAGGGTCTTGCCCGATTGTTTTCTTCTTAAAAAAGGCTCCACATTGTTGGATTTTGCATATACCATACATTCGGATATTGCAAAAGGCCTCTTATATGGAATTGATTTAAGAACAAAAAGGCGCCTTGGAAAAGACTACCAATTAAAACACAGAGACGCAATAGAATTGATAAGTGCCTCAAGCAAAAGATAGTTTTTAAACCCCTTACATATAGAAGATAACATGGAATTAGTAACTGTAAAAATAGATGACAAGATTTCCGATGTGTTTAATGACCTTTTAAGGAAAGATGCAGTGGTTGCCATAGTGGATAAAAAGGGAAAATTCCTGGGAGTGCCAGATAAAAAATACTTGCGCATATTAAAACAAGATAAACATGCAAAAGTTGAAAGAATTCTAAGAACAGTTACACCTGTATTGGAGAACGAGAGAAACAACTTAGAAAAACTATTCTCTTCTTTTATTGAATACCCAAGGGCAGTCTTTATTGTAAATAAAAGCAAAAAGCTCCAAGATTTTATACCTAAAGAAGAGATTATTTCCCATATTTTGGAATACATTCCCAAGCACATTAGAGTAGATGACGTAATGCAACCAGGTGTTTACACCATAGAAGAATCAAAAACATTGCAGGAGGCAAAAGCAATGATGCGTGCATTCCAAACAGATACCTTAATAGTGGTGGATAAAAAGCAAAAGCCTTTGGGAATAATAAGCTACGATGATTTAATAATAGCAGCGGCCATGTTTGATGTTAAGGGAAGAAAGGATTTGGTTGAAAAGAAAGTTCCGCCAGAGAGCAAGATAAAAATCTCTGATTTAATCTATGAGCCTGTTATCACAGTAAAGCGAAGCCAATTGCTAAACAAGGTAATAAAAAAGATGAAAGATGAGATAGATGTTGGAGTTGCTATGGACCTAAAAAGACCTGTGGGCATGTTTTCCATAAAAGATGTGGCAAAGGTTGCCTTAAGGTTTGTAAAGGTAGAAGACCCTTCCATAGAAATCATGGGACTTGCAGAGGAAGACTGGATCTTCGTGGATGATATAAAAGCAGAGCTAAAGCGCTTAAAAGAAAAGATAGAGAAAATAAAAAGAGTTGATAAAATTGTCCTATTTTTAAAACAATCCAAAGGAGCCTTTAGAGGAAAGCTAAGCATTATCGGCGAGGAAATCATCCACATAGAGGAGGACGGCTATGATTTACATGGGTTGATAAAGCAATTGGTAAAAACTGCAACGTTAAAGATAAAAAAACTAAAACCCAATAAAAAGCGTAGGAAATGAAAGCACAACTATCCTTAGAAATATTGCTCGTTTTAGGATTAATCTTTGTTTTTTTAGTTCCTATTTTATTCTATTTCTTTTACCAATATGGTGTTGTTTCCAATAAAATATCCCAACAATATTCTCTTCAATGGATAGAGAATTTCAACAAATTAATAGAAAATGTTTATTATAGCGGTCCTGGATCTTTAACGATTACAGACACTGCTTTACCCACCTCTGTAAACTCCATTGAAATAAAACATAACCAAGGCTCTTATTTAATTTATAGGTTTCAGGATGGAACAGAAATTGTTTCTTATTTCCCTATGGATATTCAACTATCTGGAACAAACTGGAGAAAAATCTCAAACACAAAACTAAAAATAGAAAACAAAAACGGAACTATTGTTATCTCCTTAGCCTAACCTATTCATACTTTCTACATCTATGGAGGAAACTCCTTCTATCTCAGAGATCTTGGACTCCAATTCATCCATGGAACTATCCTCTGGAATAACAAACAATGCCTTTAATACAACTATCCCAAAGCCTATTGGTTCTTCTTTTACTTCTTGAGCCCCCATCTCTTTTAAAGCTTCTTTTACTTTCTCCAAAGAACCTTGTTCTGCATTTACTTTATATATAACGCTCATCTTTGCCATGCCCTTTATTGGGATAAACCCTTTTAAAACCATTCTTGTTTAATTTAACGTGGAAGTAATTATTTTCGGAGCAAACACCATTGGCGAATATATAGCACAAACCTTGCAAGATAGATACGAGGTAATGGTTATAGATGAGAATGTAAAAGCCTGTGATATTATCGCAGAGAAACACGATGTAGACGTGCTTTCAAAATTGGACATGGACACATTGGATAAACTTCCATGGGAAAAAATAGAATATGTATATGCGGTGATGGATGAAATAGAAAGAAACGTTCTTTTGTCCATATATGCAAAAAGCAGAGGGGTTCCAAAGGTTGTTTGTAGATTAAAAGATGAATCATACAGGGATCTATTGGAAAGAATGCATATAGAGGTTGTTTCAAACATTAATTTGGCACAACATGCTTTATTGATAACTCATAGAAGCCTTATTTACAAATTATTGAACTTCAAAGATTCCTCTGTTATCTTGGAGGAAATAGAAGGGAAGAAATTCAAAGGAAAAACAGTTAAGCAATTGGAAGAAAAGCTTAATGTTAGGGTTGTTGCCATCTTTAGAGCTCATGAATTCTTTTTACCGGATGAAGAGGCTGAGATTTTAGAAGAGGATCTGTTGGTTGTAGCAAAGCAAATAATCTAACAAGTTTTACAGATTCCAAGGATTTTTTCTGTTGCCCATTTTATTGAAATCAACATTAAAGCAATCCCTATTAAGCTAATAACCCAAGAATAGTTTATCAAAAATACGCTCCCTGTTGCTCCCACCAAAGCCACCAAAGGTGAAATACAAGCTACACAAGTAATGCTTAAACTAGCTGTTGTAATAATGGAGGCAAGCGTTCCAATAAGCCCCTTCCCTTTGTCCTCCTTAGCTCTTTTATAAGCGTATAAACTCATGGGGATGGAAATGGCAGCAAGACCCATCACAATAAATGTTAATGTAACATTCACAGGATTTGCCCAAAACACATCCCATATAAAATTAAAAATATCGCTAAAATCTCCGGAGGCCCAGATATAAACATTCAATATAAACAATGCTATAAACACAATTATTGCTAATATTTTATATCTAGGCTTCTGAAACACAAGCTTTATTGCCAATAAATAATCCACGTTTCAATATTCTTGATTAGAATTTAAAATAGTTTACCCCACCTTATAACATCTATTGATTGGGCTGGTTTTATCCCGAG
>WAPD01000110.1 GCA_015520875.1 Microcaldota archaeon | reverse complement strand
GTTTTATATTCGACCATATTGGGTTTTATATCCAAATAAGTATGCCTTTGTATTAAAAACGCATAAACATGGCCCAATAGAATAACAAACACCCCCAACAACCTAAACGTTAAAGCAAACTCATTAAACTCCATCTCTCCTGGCACTAAATCAAACATATCATATTTGGTAATAAGGTCTGGAAAAAAGAGAAAGAAAACTCCCAGGAGGACTAAAGGAAGCCCTTTCTCTAAATATAAATCAATATAACTAGGATGCACACGCATAATAATATAACCTGTTAAAAAATGTTTTTAAGCTTATTCCTCTTCGTCTTCTTCTTCCCATTCGTCCTCTTCCCATTCTTCATCTTCTTCCCACTCATCATCCTCGTCCCATTCATCTCCATATCTTAGGGGCTTCATTTTATTTCACCTAATTTCTAAGTATTTTGAGTAATGTTTAAATTTCTTGCCCTCATTTTACGATATGGACGCATTTAGACCTAAGATTAAAATTTCTACAAGAGTATGCTTAAACGATAGAGAGGACTTAGCAACACATTACACACCCGGTATTGGAAAAGTGGTAAAAGCGATAGCAGAAAATCCAGAAAAAGCCTATGAATATACGTTGAAAAAAGACTCTATTGCTATAATAAGCAATGGAAGTGCCATTCTAGGCTTTGGAAACCTTGGACCTAAACCTATGATACCTGTATTGGAGGGAAAAGCCCTTATTCTAAAGAGATTTGGAAGGGTTAATCCCTTTCCATTAGCATTAAATGCAAACAAAGAAGAATTGATAAAAGCAGCCAAAATGTTGGAACCCATGTTTTCCCTAATAATGGTTGAAGATGTTAAAGCACCAGATAGCTTTGAAATCCAAAAAGAATTAGAAGAATCTTTGAATATTCCGGTGTTCAACGATGATATGTATGGGACAGCTACAGTGACAAGCGCAGCTTTGTTGAATGCTTTAAAACTTGTGAATAAAGAAAATCCCAAAATAGTGATGTTAGGGGCTGGAGCTGCTGGCCTAAGCGTTGCCAAGCTTTTTTATGAGCTTGGTTTTAAAGATGTATGGATTTTTGATTCCAAGGGTTTGTTATCCATAGATAGAAAAGACCTAAACCCTTATAAAAAAGAGGTAGCTCTTTTGTTTAATAAAAAAGGAGATCTATCTTTAAGGGATGCATTGAAAGGAGCTGATGTTTTTGTTGGATTCTCAAAAGGAAACCTCCTAACAGCAGAGGATGTTAAATTAATGAATGACAAGGCTATAGTATTTGCTTTGGCAAACCCTGTTCCAGAGATTTCAAAAGAAGAGGCTTCCAAAGCCCCTAATGTCTATATCTATGCAAATGGAAGGAGCGATTGCAAAAACCAAATAAACAATTCCCTAGCATTCCCAGGCATAATAACAGGTTTAGTGGAATCTAAAACTAAAAAGTTCTATTATTCTATATTAAAAGATGCAGCCCAATTTATTGCCCAGTACCATAGTCCAAAACCAGATAATCTATTGCCGGATATGTTTGATAGAACGTTTCACAATGCATTGGCAGATTTCATAAAAACAAAGACGAGCTAGGGGGATAGTGGAGGGGGTGGGATTTGAACCCACGAACCCACTACGGGACGAACCCCTCAAGCTCGCGCCTTTGACCTGACTTGGCTACCCCTCCTTACCCTATAAACTATTGAAAGGGTTTTAATTCCTTTATGGCTATTTAGAAAAAGGTTTTAAAAATCCTCTCTTCTAACCATAATGAATGGCAACCACTTTGCAAAGCGTAAAAGTCAAATCCCATCTATACGTTATCACAAAGAATGAAAAATTACTATATCCTATTTTGGTATATCTCGCATCCCTTGTGATGATGTTTGCATTGCCATTATATCATTGGATACTGGCATTTATCTTGGCTTTAATCCCAGCAATGGTTGCCAGAAATGGCGTTATCTTTGGAATAATTACAATGGCTTTGTTGGGTGTGTTTGGGTTTTTTTATTTAAGCACAGCGGCAGGCATGGTTGCTCTGTTGTTCTTTGCCATTATTCTATTCCTTGTGTGGGAACATTGGAAAATGATTCTATTGATGTTTTTTACAATATTCTTACCATTAATTCCAAAGCCCTTTGATTTTATCGGAGGTTTGGTCACATTGGCCATGGTTGCCTCTGCCTATGTTCTGGGGTCAAAAAGAAGTATTTTATTGGCATTGTTTAGCATTATCATGATTTTCATATTTGCCTCTGCATCTGAGATAAGCCCTTTATTCTTCCCTGTCAATCATTTTGATATAGATTATCATATAATAGATGAATTCAAAATAGGATATAAATTGGGATTTTTTGAATCTATTTCAGGATTTGGAAAAGCGATTTCCAATATTTTCAACTACCAAGGGGCCCTTAGATTTGGAAGAATTTTAGGAGATATTATAGATAATTTAATAAAAGGCATTACCCAAGATACTCTAT
>WAPD01000109.1 GCA_015520875.1 Microcaldota archaeon | reverse complement strand
CTTCCCAGTAGGCAAAGAAGAGCTTAAAAAAGTGTTTAGCTCCATTGATTTGACAATAAATGGGAAGAAGATAGAAGATCTTTTAAACTATTTAGAGTACCCAATAAAGAGCCCTGCAGACCTTCTTAAAAAGCTAAAAGAAGCTGCTTTCTGATTTTTTATTTTTCTACTGTTCCTGTTACAAACCCTATTAAATGGTATTTTTCATTATCGCATGTCCCAGGACATAAGCTATAACTAACGTTTAACTTTCCATAGAATTGCTTTCCTTTGGCGTTTATTGGGACTTTTATCACGTAGGATTTTCCTCTATCCAATTGGACATTTAGGTTTTTTGTAAAAGAATCGTCGCGAGTTCCCACAATTATGCTATTTAGCTTTATCTTGTAATCAAAATTGTTTGTAACGTTTAATTGGAGCTCTGTTGGGGAGATGTAGAATTGTTCGCATGTTAGATAGTAGGGTAAAAAGCATTGTGGGGCACTTCCCAAAGATAGGCTAAAATAATGGAATATCATGGCAATTATTGCCAAGGCGATTATTATAACAAATCCATATGTATAGAGAAATTCCAAAGCTGCTTGTGCTTTCATTGTATTTAATTATGTTAGGAAATGTTTATAACTATGGTGCCCCACATCTTGGACATCTAAAGCCTCTGCGCTTAGGTGTTCCACATACTGGGCATTTTGGCATTGCTGAATCCTTTGTATGTTTGTTTATCAACCCAGCCATATATGAACCGCCAAAAAACATAGAAGTACCTATTAATGCAGGAGTACCAAATGCCAAACCAATAGATCCTGCCGCCAATCCTGTAAGTAAGACATCTCCTCCATGTCTTTTGAAGTAGTTCTTTACTTTTTCTCTGCTAATGCTCCCAATAGATTCCCACATCTTTTTTGGGACTTCCTTCACACTCTGAACTGTTCCCATTAGACCTTGCTCCTCCCAGCGTGGTGTAAAGTAATCAAACATCAAAGGAGGTAGTAAGAAACCATATGGAAATGTATATCTAGGAGAGTAGACTTCTTGTTCGTGTTTTGCCTCCCTCCATCTAGCAACCCAAGATAGGTGCGTTCTATTAGTATCATAGATGTAATGTTCTTTATGTAGATACATTCTAGGTAACCAAGTATATTGTCTTAAACGACCAGTAGCCCAATCCACATCCCCATATCCTGGAAGGTCCCCTCTTTTTGCAATAGTTGGAGATAACCATTCATGTTTTCCTGCCGGGATTAAATAATATCCTATTCTTTCTTCCCAATCTGTTATTCCCAAACCATCTGTTAACCTTGGAGAACCTCTAGCCATTTCTTTACCATACTTTGGAACGGTCCATTGCAAAGTCTTGTATTTGCTGAAACCTTCCATCACATCAAAGAACACACCTCCTGGAATTCCTAAAAACATCCCCAAAGTGTGGAATGTAAAGGATCCCCAAACAGGATTATCCCAGATATTTCTAGGGGTGCTAAATGGTGAGAAAGAACTTAAATGGGCTAATATTAAAGCAGGTGATACTCCACTGGCAGTTACCGAATGTTTTGCTGAATAGTAATTCCTAGAAACAATCAATCTAGAGATTTGCTCTTTAAGGAACTCTCTTTCATAAGGCGGTAAAGTGCTTAGATAAGCTTCTAATTCTTCCTCGCTCATTGAATAAGCTATATCTAAAGAAGATGGCAATCTGTGAGCAACTTTTGAATATGCTTGATAGTATTTCCTTACTTCTGCCACTCTAGCATGGGCACCTATACCAAAATCAATAGCTAGTTTTTCGGCCAAACCGCCCAAAGTAATAGGCTGGAATAGAGATCTCCAGGTAGCACCTACTGCTGTTTCAAACCTATCCAGCATTGAAACCATGTTCCAGTATCTTAGTGTTCCAGGATTGGATATTGCTGTTTTATTATGTTCTAATAAGAACCTGTGAAGTTTTCTTTTATTCCCGGTTCTAAAGGCATCCCAATAATCTTTTACAGAGAGTTCATGGGAAGGTAGAACACCCCACATCCATCCTTGTAGCATGAATTCCTCTGTTTTCCACATTCCATGTCTAGCAACTGCTTGGTATAAAGACTCGCTAGCAGTATGGGCCATTAATATATAAATAGGATAGTAAAGTCCAGAACCTGCATGGAAATCTGCCGCTATTTGAGCACCTCTAGTGAACCCTGTTATAGTAGAATAAATCTTTTCAGCAGAACGGGTTGTTCCTGTCCATGCAGACGCTATCCAACCTATCCTAGACACAACATCTGTGTTATATAGGTTGTTTAAACTCAATAGGTATAATCTTTTCTCGTTTAATAATTGGTTGATTTGTTCTTTAATTTGGGACCTTTCTTCTTTATCTTTGGTTTCCTTTAACCTCTTGTTTAATTCTTTTATATTTTTGTCAATTTCCTTTAGGTGGGTTTCCATGTGTTTATCATAAATAGAATAGGTTTGGGCCATTAAAGAAGCTGCTGTTGGGAATTTTATCTGGGCAATAGAACTGTTGTGGTCGGCTACTTCTAAATTCTGGGCATATCTTAAGTAGACGTTTTGGATTAACATGTGTTGTGTATGTAAATCGTGTAAGAACCTTTGCTTAAAGGCCCTTTCCACCTTCTTAGGAACTGAAACCTTAACGGGTGGTTTTGCAGCCCTCTCATATGCATGGTCTATCTCATCTATGATATATGAATTCCTAATATATTTCATTAAATGAGGTTCGTTTGCATGATCTCTTGCGATTAACCCAACAATACCCAACCATTCGTTGTGCTTAACGCTATCCAATGCTCCTAAATAAATTCCGTTAAATAGTTTTCTAGCATCAGCCCCAGTGTAGTAAGAATTGCTTAACAAGGCCTGAAATCTCTCAAGCTCTTGTTTCACTTGAGGGTCTTTAGTTATGGAATAAGTAAGGGCAAGCCTTTCTGCTCTAACATGATCTCTAATGTGATTTGTAATAGTTTCTTTTCTTTTTGAAAAATACTTGAGCAATTGTTCTTTGCTACTTATGCGATTTATTAAAGCATATTTTTCCCGCATTAGGGCAATTGCCAAAGATTTGGAAGCATTTTCCCATAAATATTGCTCCAATGCAGGGTTTTTAATAGAAGGAATGGATTGATCTAAACGTGCATTTGCCAATTTACGAAAATCTCCCTTTAATTCCTCTGGTAAATCTTTTGGAACCTTTAACGCGCTAAGGGCCTCCATAAGTCCCAGATATATGTTTGCATCTCCATAATAGATAATTGAATCCACAGCAATTCTCATGTCATCAAAATGTTTGGAGAGCTCTTGTGTAATTTTATCAGCATTGCTTATTACTTTATTATAAACATGGAACGGAAGCTTAACATCATGTGTAATATCCCTAACGTATTCTTTCTTTACAGGGTCCCAGCGCAACATTAACACATTAACTGTTTCATCTGGGGAGGCCAATCGTTCTATTGTCAATGTAGCCAAATAACGCTCATCTATTAAAGAGGTTAATCTGCGCTTTGTGGATTTTTTAAGCTCTTTTATAAACCTAGGAGCACCATCACCATAAAGTAAAGGTAAGAGCTTTGCCTCATCATTTCTTACAACAACATGAGTATATTGATATGGAAAAATATTGTAGAGTTTTCCATCATGTCCAACAATAGTGTCCTTAGAAGGTTTGGAGGTTTCTTCTAACTTTAATTTACCATCTACTTTATTCACCTTCAATACCTTCCCGCTATAAAGGATATCTTTCATATCTTTAATTGAGATATCATCTACTTTCACATCAAATCCTTTGAACTCCAATATTTTTTGCGTAACCAACAATCCCGAAACCATGTGGGCTATTTGATTGGGCAATTGGTCTGCATAGCTTGTGTAAGGGGAAGAAGTAGTTGCTTCTAGTTCCAGATATTGCTTCGATAATCGGTTCATGGTAAAATCGATAGGATGGGATTGAGTACCTTTAGCGTATTGTAAATAAGATTGGGAAATCGCTGTTCTCTCCCCTATATTTGTTGATTCTTTTTTTACCATGAAGATATATGGAACCTTTGCTCTGTTTATTGTCATAGCACCTTCGTTTCCTTGTAAAATCTCCCTGTTCCATTCCTTGTAATCCTTGTAATCGGCTATGGTAGAATGGGCACTTTCCAAATCTTTTAATGAAACAACATTTAGGTTAAATTTACTGGATGCAAAACCTTCATCAAATACCTTATCGTCATATATATTAAATGCTTCGTTTAGAGTTGGATCTTTAGTTGCCAATTCATTTACAAATTGATTGTAATCGCTCATTTTTTCTATTACTTCGGGGTGGGTTAGATCGAGATTTGTAGCTCTCTTAATAGATTCAACAAAGCCTTCTTTTAGGTCATGGAAATCTTGTAAGGCTCTTTTTCTTGCCAACTCATCATCAATGGTTTCTGGGTCGGTTTGAGGATCCGATTTATAAAACGCCAAAGCCATATCTTGGAAGTTCTTATCTCCTGGAATAGAGGACCATAAATGCCTAAAGGATGGAATGCCTTCTAATTGGGTGCTTAAGTCCAAGGATTCTAGATCATCTCTAGAGAGGGCTTTTGCAATATCCTTTATTAGCAATTGTAGGAAGCTTTGTTCTTCTTTATTATATTTATCCATGTTTATATGCTGAGGTTCTTCCAATGTTAATAATCTGGAAATATCATGCAAGAGTTCCTCTTTATGTTCAAAATTTTTGGAATTAACATAATGGGATGCTTGGTGATATAGTAGTTCTCCTAACGCCCTTTCTTTAACCTTATCATCAATATCTTGATCTTGGAATAGTTGCTCAGGAGTTTCATAACCCAACATCCTAGCATATAACCATGTTTCAGTAATAGGAGCTACATTTTGTATTTCGATAGCATTGTGTAATGCTAATCCTTTAACAAAGTCTCTAACCCTAATACCCCAATTTATTGCATTAATCCAATACATTTCTTCATCTCTGAAGTTGTGGGTTGTCCTTATATAAGGATCATCGCTCTCTATGGATTGATAATCTTTTTCAAAGATGCCAACTTCCCTCTCAAGCTCCCCTGTCCTCTCTCTAACCCTCCTATCCAAAGTTAACAAATTATCAAATAATGAGATATTGGATTCCCTTATTTTTTCAGGATCCTCTAAAATATCTTTAAATGTAAGAGTTTCTTCCTTTGTTTCCACTTCTGAGTTATAGAGAGAATCGAGCTCTTCTAAGATTACCTTTCCAACTTCCCCTTCTGTTCCATAGACTTCAAGTTTGTTAGAGTATTCCATTAACCTTTTTTCCTTTTCTATCAAGGAATCCAAAGCAAGGATCTGTATTAATTCATTAATTTCATTCAATGTTTTTCTAATCTCAGGATTATCGTTACTTTCCAATTGATTATAAAGCCTTTCTAGTTCTCCTTTAAGCAACGCTGCATTAGAACCTATTCCTGATTCTAAGCTATAAAACCTAAACAAAGTCCCATGCAGATCCCTATAT
>WAPD01000108.1 GCA_015520875.1 Microcaldota archaeon | reverse complement strand
GTATAAGAGACAGGGCTATTATGCTTTGGGATGTTTCCTCTATAATCCAGCTTTTTATTATTCCTTCATGAAATAGTCGTTTCAATTTCTCTTTATCATATTTATCGGGAATTAATTGTTTTGAAATATCTTTTTTCCACTCGTTCCAAGGAGTGCCATAAAGATTTTGATATCTCTCTTTTTTCCATTTTCCTCTAACATAAATGTTAAAATAGTGGGCAAGTCTTCTATTGTCCTTTTCTTTATGAGATAAGAACCAACTTATTACTGCGCTATGTTTTGGGAAATTAATGGAATTTAATCCATAGCGTTGGGCAATTAGTTTTTCCATTTCTTCAAGGGTTCTTCCTTGTTCCACTATCTTTAAAACATCCACCAAATTCACTACAATGTTCACATAAGAGCTATCATATCTAATTAAAAATTCATTAAATGCATTTACAGTATCTCTATGTTTTAGATGTTGTTCCAATATAGGTCTGAACATTTCATTGTTTAAAAGCGCCAATAAACCTCTTGATATTTTAACGTTTTCAAATAAGGGAAATAGCTCTCCTAGAAACAGTTTTCTCAATTCTTGGTGTTTATTTATGAAAATTTCTAAAATTTGATCATTGTTTCTTATATGTTTCCAGACGCTAGGTATGGTTGGGTTGGCGCCTTTTTTAGCCAAATATCTTATAATTTCCACTTTTTTCGCATAACACAACGGGCTACATCCAGTATCATTTAATATATTGGGGTTTCCGCCTCTGTTTAAGATATAGCGAACCGCTTTTATATCCCCCTCCTTAACTGCTTTGAATAAAACAGTTTCTCCATTTGGGAGAATCCTCGCATTGGGACCTTTTGTTGTTACTATTTTTTGAACTTGGACAATGTCCACATTTATTTTGTGTGGGAAAGTGTTTTTATTTCATTGCTTCAATTGGCGATATTTTGTTAACTTCCCTTAATGCAACAAGCGTTGGCACCAATGTGGAAATTAAAAATATCCCTAGCATGGCTAGCCCTATCCAATATGGAATCTTTCTGTCCCATTTGAGATAATGGGTTGCTATAAAACTTGTTCCCACTCCTAATAAAGCACCCAATATCAAAGCTCCTCCAACCAATATGGCTGCTTGGAAAAACAGCGATAAAAACAATTGTTTATTGTTCATGCCCAATGCTTTCATTATTGCTATCTGTTTTTTCCTTCTTATAACTGATGCTAATAAAGAATTGGTAACTCCTAAAATAGCAACAACATTGGCAATTATGCTAAGGGCAAATGTTCCAAACATAAATGCATTTATAGAACTGCTCAATTGCTGTTTCATAAAATCCGAAGTTATAAACGTTACATCTTTTTTTGTCATTTTTTCCAAATCTTTAATGGTTTGATTCAAAGGACACACGCTTTTTAGAATAATAAAACGATAATCTTTTGTATTTAATAAGTCTTGTAAATCCCGTGTTGAAACAAATATGGTTGTTTCAGAATTTATCCCACCAGAGCTAAACTCCTGTTTATCCAATAAACCAACTACTCTAAACGTTTTATTCCCGATTGTTAGTTTATCACCTACTTTTATATTTGGAAATACTTCTTTCCATATATAATACCCTAAAACAGCACCTCTTCTCCCCCCCTTTTTCAAATACCTGCCTTTTTTTAACTTAAAATAAAGCTTGAAATCTTTCAAATATTGTTCGCTGCCTATCAATAAAATGAAAGCCTCTTTGTTTTTCCATACTATTGGAATTTGACGGGTTCCTGTTGCTCCATAGCCATTTACAACACAGGGATGGGATAAAAATGTTTTTAGGTCCTTATCATCAAAAGATGTTAGCCCAGATGCAGAAGTAGTTCCACTTAACTTAAATGGTAAAACAATTATTCTGTCTGAGCCAAACACTTCAAAACTTTTAAACAAAGAATCCACTGCACTGCTGCTTATTATTCCCACACCTACTATTAAAAATGCTGCAATGATCACACCTAAAGCAGATAAAATGGTTTTTAATCCATCTCTTTTTAAAAAAATTAAAGATAACTTTGTTTCATTCATATCTAAGCGCCTCTGCAGGTTCTATCTTGGCTGCATGCCTTGCTGGAAAATAACTAGCTAACACTGTTCCAATAATTGTGAATAAAGTTATTATAACTATATCACTGATTGTTATTTTTAACAAAGACATAAATGAAGCTCCTATTAAAACAAACACTATTGCTAAAATTAAGCCTGTTAGAGAAAGCACCAATGCCTCTGCAATTGTCAACAGAATAACATCTTTGTTTCGCATCCCCAATACCTTTAATGTTGCTATTTCCCTGTATTTGTCTGCCACATTCATGTATGCGTTATTGCTAATCACAATCAAACTAACTAATACTGAAACAAGGGAGATAGCAATAAAAAATGCCTTAACAATAAACAACATTTGAGACAATTGTTTTGAAATGCTCTCGCTTGTTATAACACTATACCATCTATCATCCTCTTTTGTAATACCATATGCTCTATCTAATAACTTTAGAATTTCTTGGGCTGCTAAGGATGCATTTTCAGATATTGCAACAATTGCTGCTATTCTTTTTGGCGGTAAATGCCCAAAACTCTTAACAAAATCATAGTCTCCAAAGATAACATTATCTGAATTTAATAAACTTGTCCCAGCCCTTTTCAATATCCCAACCACTTTAACCGTTTTTCCCTCTATGTTAATAGAATCCCCTACCTTCACATCCAAATCCTCTGCCACAATAGGGCCTAAGATAACCTCTTTTTTAGACCTGTAAATGCGGCCCCTTTCTAATTCTATGTTGGAGAGAATGATCTGAGGTGCAAGCTTTGTTTCAATACCTGTCACTTGATAAGATTTGTTATTAACCTTTAATGTTAATTGGATTGTGGGGCTTACTGCTTTTATCCCAGGCAAAAGTTTTATTTTGTTTAATAGATTTTCTTTGAATAATTCCATTGCAACGCCTGTTCTTATCTCTCTTTGCAAAAATAGAACATTGTTTATCTTAAGTGGAACAACTATCACAATGTTAGAAGAAAGTTTATTCAGTGTTGAGATGAATTTTTCCTCTATGCCATTAGATAGACCTAAAACAAACAACAAAAACCCTGCGCCTATAAGAACTGAAAGAATGTTTAAAATTGTTCTTAGTTTATGAGATAAAATCCTTTTTACAACAAGAACTATCATAGTTCCACAACGGTTTTGTTTTTTATAGTTAGAATCCTTTGGGCAAGCTTTGCAACCTTCATATCATGTGTCACTATAACTAAGGTATTTCCTTGCCTATGTAATTCTAAAAAAAGTTCTAGGATCTCTTTTGCTGTATCTTCATCTAAGTTTCCTGTGGGTTCATCTCCAAAGATGATGCTTGGGTTGTTTGCCAAAGCCCTTGCAATGGCAACTCTTTGTTTTTGACCTCCGCTTAATTTTGCCGGAATAAAATTTAATCTATGGCCTAAACCAACCCTTTCTAACAACTGTTTTGCCCTTATTTCGGCTTCCTCCTCTGGGACACCTATTATCCACATAGGAAGCATTACATTCTCTAAAGCTGTCAATTCAGGGATTAAATTAAACGATTGGAACACAAATCCTATGTGTTTACCTCTGAAATGGGCTAACTCATCATCCTTCAATGTTAAAACGTCTTTTCCTTGAAGATAGACCTTACCTTTTGTTGGCTTATCCAAAAGTCCCATTATATGTAATAGAGTGCTTTTCCCCGAACCGCTGGGAGCAACAATTGAAACAAATTCCCCTTCATAGATTGTAACATTTACGTTTTTTAGCACTTCCAATAGTTGTTCTCCATCCCAGTAGGATTTGTAAACGTTCTCTAATCGGATTACTTCTTTCTTTTCCATAGTACTATCCCAATACTTATTATTACAATAGCTCCGATTAAAATTTCCCAAGGAAATCCGGCCTTTGTCTCTTTTTCTGAAATATAAATTGTTTTGGTTGCATGCTTTGTTACCTTTTTTCCATCAGGTGTTTTGAATGTTATTAAAACATCTAAATTATAAGTTCCGGGTTTATCGCTATAAAGGGTGTATTGTTGGGAATTGTAATCATCGCCGTCTATTTCACCTATATACTTTTCTTTATCTAAATCTTGAATTAAAGAACTGTTTAGATAGGTTGTAACGGCCTTTATCGGATAAAAATTCCTGTTTATCACGACAACAGAAATAGGGAATGGCTTGCCTGCAACAGGTTGCTCTGTTGTTTCAAGAGATATGGCAACATCATTTTTTCCCTCCACAGTTGCTGTTCCATTTATTATGGCCACTTTGGTTGTTCCATCTTGGTCCCACTTTATCTCTATGGGAACCTTGTGAATTCCAGGGTCTAATTTTGAATATATATTTTTGATAAGCTGGGCTCTTTTATCTATTGAATCCAATGTTATTTCATGGGTGGTGGATAAAGGAGGTAATAAAGAAATACGGACATTGGTTGCTGGGTCTCCAT
>WAPD01000107.1 GCA_015520875.1 Microcaldota archaeon | reverse complement strand
CTTCTACCATTGTGATAATATGTGTAAACAACATCACATAGTTCGATTTCTTGCCCTTTTTTACTTATTACATATGAATACAATCTATCTTCCCCGATATCGTGCCAACGTTCCGAGATAGTATAAAGATGGGATAGAACCACAGACTCATAGATTTTTCCTAAGAGCTTTTTATCCTTTAGTAGCTTCTTTGTTTCCTTGAAAATAGACTTTGGTATAGTCTCTTGTGACCCAAATAAAAATGCCCAATAAAGAAATGGATCTCTATAGAAATATTTTCTATAATGGAGATATCTTTTGTTTGATTTTTTGTATATTGTGGTGTTATTTCTTATTTCTTTTAGATTCCTGATGTATCCTACAGAAAAGCTTGCTTTAAGGTAATTTACAAAGTCTAACACATTATTTAACCCAATGTGTTCTTCTACTCCCCGAAATGTGTTTTTTCCTATTAAACCCGTGGGATTATTATGAAGTTGGATAACTAATTTCAGACCGAGTTTTAGCTCTTCGTCCGTCAACTTTTTCACATCTTCATTAAATCCACTTCTAAATCTAGGAAAGTCCTCTATGATCAATTTATAAATATCCTCCAGATATCTGGAATTTGAAATATGCTCACTCGCATTGTCATAAAATTCCATTATGTTCCTAGGATAACCACCCACCACTAAATAACTTAAAAACGTAGAATGAAGCGTATTCTTGTATTGTTCGTAGTATTCTTGAATTTTATCAAAAGCCTTTTCATTATGTAAAATATCGTGAAGTTTGAGTTTAATTATCCTATCTTCAATGAAAAATTGAATGTATTCTGAAAACTTTCTTGGAAGTACATTATATGTGCCACCAATATCCTCTGTAAGTTTTCCCCACCTCCCTATTAACTCCCTCTTTCCTATCACCAATTCAGCAGAGTAGCTTCCACTAACAATAAAAGCAGTAGATTCCGTTATAATGCTTCGGTCTACTAAATTTTTTAGTGCAATGGCCCATTTATCGTAAAACGTTATTTCATCCACAAGAATAATCCTTCTCTCTTTGTTTAAAAGGGGGATTAATGATTCTATTAGTTCTGTAAAATAGGTTTTCTTACCTATCTCTAATTTTTCTTCATCTAAAGAGATGTACAAAAAAGTTTTAGGATCTAAATTAGGATGTTCTTTAAGAGCATCTCTTTCATTTTATTCTTGATTCTAGTTTCTCCAATTTATCTGCTAATGCCTTTATTTTTTTATTTAGGATGAGTATGCTCATATGTTCATTTTGACTTGGTGTGGTAAGAGACGTTATAATTAATTTTCTTATTAACTGGCTTCTTTTCATGCCTTCTTTTTTGGCCCACCTGTCTAATTTTTTTATTATCTCTTTCGGTAATCTTATACATATGGTTTGTTTCTCCATACTACTTTTCTGTCTGGTAATCATTTAAAATGTTATACATTGTCATACAACTTAATACATCTTATATTACAAAGTATTACATTGTATTACTTAAATAATTACCTCGTAATACCTTTTAATACCAAGTAATACTTAATTTCCGCCCATCATTTAAAACCTGTCATAAAAAAGGGATGCAGGGGGTGGGATTTGAACCCACGAACCCACTACGGGACCAGGTCCTAAGCCTGGCGCCTTTGACCTGACTTGGCTACCCCTGCGCTATTATTTAGATAGAAAACACATTTAAACCTTTTTAATTAGCACCCCTTCTTCATATATATCAAACAAGTATTTATAGGTGCTGTGATCCCTACCTCTTGATTTAATAACTTCCAATGTTTTTCTTTTCCTACCTTTAATCTCCTCTAACTTCAAATCTATCCAAACATCTGCAAACCTCTCCATTCCACGAGGTAAATCAGATATCAAAATGCTAAACGTGTTCCATCTTCTCATATTCTCCATAAACTGAAGCATCATCCTTTCCCTTTCAGATTCATACAATGTAACAATAGGTATTGCCGTATCTATTACAACTATCCCAATATCGTATTGTTCTAAAAAGTCAAGCATAGGATTGGATGTATCTGTAAATTGAGTAACTTCATAAGGAGGATAATCTATCATTATTAAGGATCTATCCAAATGCTTCTCTATAGGATAATCCAAAAAGCCCACAGCCTTCATATAGCTCTCTTTTGTCTCTTCTAATAAAATGTAAAGCACATTATATCCTAATTTTATATTATTGATGGAAATTAATGTGGATAGAATGGTTTTTCCTGTCCCAGTAGGCCCAGTTAGCAATAAAACATCATCTTCAAAAAACCCTCCTACAATCTCATCCAATTCTTTAATCCCGCTTGAGAACACGCTCCCTCACCCTCTTACCTATACTCTCTCTAAGTTTATAAGCTTTAAGGAGCTCCCTTTGCTTCTCCTTTGTTAGCATGTTAAATTTGGTTTCATATATTAATTTTGAGAGGTCATTTAAAGCTTCTTGCAAGCTCCCAACATCTAATTCCACTGTTTCAGGTGCCAATATCTCCACACCCACTGGATTAAATTCAGCTATTGTTAATAGCATAGTCCTAAAATTTCTGAATAAAATGGTTAACTTTGCATAGGTTGAAATACCATTTTCATCCTCTATAGGAGGCTCTATCTCAGCAACACCAAAATAAATCCATTCCTTATCCACCAAGCTATTTATTAAATCGGTGGAAAATCCGGTTGCCACATCTATTAATTTATCTTTATCTATATTTTTTATAAGGTGAAAATCAAAATAAAGCTCTGCGAAAATCCCCCCTTGTTTCACATATTGTTTGATTTTTTCATCCATGTTCAATAGTAGGAATTTCTTTTATAAACATAATGCCAAAAAATAGTGTGCTTCTACCTGAGACAAAAGAACTTCTAAAAAAGGCATTTGATAAAAAGCTAAAAACCACTATAACATCCAATGAATTAAAGCAAAAAGAAGGCCTTATAAAAGAGTATTTCCAAGGCACCATTGATTATATCTATGAAACAAACCCAAGATATGTGGTTAAAATAGATGATTTCATTGTTTATATCTCAAATTTTGAGCTTCCTTTATTTGTTGGTGATGTGGTAAAATTCCGAAATTTTTATCATAGAAATGGGAAATTATACGTGGATACGGAATGTATGATAGTAAAGAGAACCAAACCAACAATAAAACTGGGCGAAGGCATTATTTATTTAGTGGAAGGCACCATTAGAGATTCCAAGTTCCAGATGAATGGTAATATCTATGAAATAAAGGGGCTTGACCAAGATATTTTGAAAAAAATAGAAGGGCATAAAGTTGTGTTTCAGAATGTTAGATTCTCCCAAAATTCCTTTATAATAGATAAAAAAACAAAGCTCTACCTAGTAAAAGAGTAGTTTTTAAAGTTTTTATCGGTAATTCAAACGATGAAAAAATTTAGGGAAATGTCCATTGAAGAAAGAAAGATCTATCTAGAAAGTTTAGGCATTCCCAAGGATTCTTTAAACATTCCCGCATTAACTATAGAAGATGCCAACTCCATTATAGAGCATGTTATCGGTGTTGCTTCCTTGCCCATGGGCCTTGTGTTTGGAAGAATAAATGGAGAAGATAGAATAATCCCTTTAGCTATAGAAGAGCCTTCTGTGGTTGCTGCAGCTAACAAAGCCTTTAAGCTCTCGGATGGCTTCAAAGCCTGGGCAAACAAATCAGAAATGATCTCAACAATTTACATTAAAACAAATAAGAGCAAAGAACTCCTTGAAACCATTGTTAAATTAAGAGATAGGATAGAAGCACTGGCAAAGGAAAAGGCAAAAAGAATGGAAAAATATGGCGGTGGTTTTAGGAAAATGTGGTTTGAAAGTCTGTTTAATCACAGAGGAGAATTTATCGCTTTCTATTTTGTGATAGATGTGTCAAATGCAATGGGTGCCAATATGTTAAACAGTTTTGCAGAGGATATGGCCCATGAATTAGAATTCCTTCTAGGAGAAAAAGCCATCCTAAAAATCCTCTCAAACCTCTCAATCTATAGAAAAGCCTATGCAGAGGCCACATGGAGCGAATCCCTTGAACAAGACTTAAGAAAAAGAAACATGTCCTGGGAAGAGGGCATAGAAAGATTTCTAGATGTTGTTTCCATAGCTCAAACCGATGTTTTCAGATTAACAACCTTTAACAAGGGAATAATGAATGGAATCTCAGGAGTTGCAATGGCATTTGGTCAAGATTGGAGAGCAATAGAAGCGGGTGCCCACACTTATTCCCTAATACAAAGAAAACCTTTGGCCAATTACTGGATTGAAGGAAATAAATTAAAGGGAAAAATAGAGGTTCCATTAGCTGTTGGAACAGTTGGAGGGGCTATTAAATCTTTGCCCCATGCCCAAGCATCATTCCAAATCTCTAAAATAAAATCAGCTCAAGAATTATCCTCATTAATGGCAGCAGTGGGTCTTGCCAACAATTTCTCCGCAAATTACCATTTAGCAATAGAAGGCATTCAACAAGGACATATGAAGTTACATGCAAGAAATGTTGCCTTTAGCGTAGGTGCAAGAGGAGAGATTGTTGAGAAAATAGCTAAAAAAATGATAGAAGACAAAAACATATCCTATGAATATGCCCAAAAATTATTGGATGAGTTTGTAGAATGACCACCTTAGAATTAATCCTATATGGAATTGCGTTTTTGCTTTCCTTTGTTGTTGTTTATATCTCCTTAGGTTGGATGATAGAAAGGTTAAAGAAAAGGGGCCTTATCGGAAAAGATATCAATAAACCAGATAAACCTGAAGTAGCTGAAATGGGAGGTTTAAGCATTCTTTTAGGGGTAATGTTGGCTGTTTCATTTGTGTTATGGTTACAATCCTGGGAAATCATCCCAAATGGAACAAGGGAATTTATAGTGGCTGTTTTATTATCCATAATGTTTTCAGGTATTGTTGGCATCTTAGATGATATTTTGGATTTGCCTAAGATCGTTAAATTAATTCTACCGGTTGCAGGTGCTATTCCCTTAGTTGCATTAAAAGCCTTGGGACCCTCTACTTTAATAATCCCTTTCATAGGTCCTATAGATTTAGGTTTGTTATATGCGTATTTGTTTGTTCCATTGGCAATGACAGGTGCCGCTAACCTAACAAACATTCTAGCAGGCTTCAATGGCATGGAATATGGAATGGCCGTTCCTGTTTATTTGGCAATGTTAATAGCAGGCTTTATCCTAGGAAAAAAGATTATCTTTATATTTTCTGGGGTAATGTTAGCAGCTTCCTTGGCATTTTTATTATACAATTGGTATCCTTCAAAAGTGTTCCCTGGGGATACAGGAACATTGATCATTGGAACCTCTATAATGGCTCCTTTGATTGCAGATAATCTGGAAATATTTTCTTTGACATTTGCATTATATGGGTTGGACGGAATTATTAAAATATTGAATAAATTGCCTTCTAAAGGCTGGCAAGGCACCTATAGAAATGGAAAATTATACGTGGATAAAAAGCCTATTTCATTGGCACAATGGGTTATGAAATTAACCAATGGCATAAGCGAAAAAGATTTGGTAAAGCTTTTTATTCTTATACAAACAATAGTTAGCATATTGTTGTTGTTAATGGTGGTTAGATGGTTCTAAAAAGCGTTTTTATGCTTATTTTGGGATTAATGCTTTCGTTTTCGGGACATGGAACAAATGTAAATTATGGATTCTTAAACTATCTTTTATATTTGGGAGCTATTGGTTCCATTGTTGGTTATGTTTGGGAAAAAATGCACAAATCCTATGCTGGTTTAGTTGTTTTTGGATTGTTATATCTGGGATTGCCCATTCTATATTTTTTAATGATTATGAATTTCCTAACCACATTTTCCTTTTCCCTACCATTGCAGCAAATTGAAAGCTTCTTCAAAAGCAATCCTGTTCCATCCTCTATCTTGTTCATATTCGCAGGTTTGAGTTTGTTTAACTTGTTGGGCAACTTAAAAAACCCTTTTGCTAGAAAAAACCTAAGGATGGTAAAAATATTGGTAGTAATTGGGCTTTTCCTCGGCATATTATCATTAACATTAATAACGTTGATTAAATGGAGTTTGAGGTGAGAAAATGGACTTTATACAAACATATATTATAGACCCTATATATAGCGAACAACCCTACAACATTTTCAATACGGCACTATTTGCAATAATTGCCCTAATTCTAGTTTATTTAATAGAGCGATTATATAGGAGGCAAGGAATAGAATTCATGGATAGGGAGATGATATTGAATGCTTTGCCTTTTGCTATTTTTGGAGGGTTAAAAAGGGCAATAGTAGATGCTGTTTCCAAAGGTAAATTGGGTGGAGGTATCTATGAATATTATAAACACACGTTTTGGAATGTCACCCCTGGGATTTATTTAGAAATAGCAGGACTTTTCCTTTTTCTCTATTATCTGGAACATAGGCATAATCTAAAGGGTTTAACATTGATTATTGGAATCTCCTTAGCATTTTTACATCTAATGTTAGCATTTCCGGCTATAGAAAGATTGGATCCTTTGGTACCTGTGCTTTTATTGGCATTTTTACCTGCCATATTTTTAGGGAAAGATTGGCTTGAAATAGCGGCTATTTTTGGACAGGCATTGGATGGAGCAACAACCTTTATAGCAACCGAATTCTATGGATATGGAGAAAAGCATGTTATTGCAAGCTTGATAGGCGGAACAGCCGGATACTTTTTATTTTATCTGTTAAAAATAGCGATTGTATTGGTTATAATGAAGTGGGAGGGAATAAAAAGAAAAGAAAGAGAAATCCTATTGGGATTTGCAGCCATCTTGGGCCTTGGAATAGGGATTAGGAATTTATTCAGGTTAATGATGGGCGTTTAGCCCTTTCCTTCTTCTTGTCCTATTTTTCTTACCTCTGCTATTAATTTTGAAATTTCTTCTCTAATAGCCCCAGCTCTTGCCAATAGCTTTTCCCTTGTTGCTATCATCTCAGCTATGTTTTTTGTTAATTTTTCCTTAGCTTCTTGCAAAGGTGTTTCTGTTATTATGCCACCTCCTAAATCTAAATATACTTTGCTTGTGTCCTTTATCTCTGCTTTTATTAGCACAGGTCCCAAGTGTATTAAAAGGTCCCTTTCTCCCTTCAAGCCTTCCATAGAATTCAACACCTTTAATACCTCTTCATTCAATGCAATGTCTCTATCCAAAGCATATACAGATGCTAAAATTGTTTCTAATTCAGATTGCAAAGCCTTAATCTTTTGCAAGGTTTCAGAGTATTTTTCTTCTGCCATCTCTATCACCCAATTCTATATGGACTTCGGTTATTTAAAAACTTTTTGGTTGCTACAGCTTCTTAGAAATTGGGTTTAAAAGGATATACTATTCCCGATTTTAATATGTTGAGCCCGAGGTGTCTTTTAAAATATTCTTCCATACAATAACATGAAAATCGGGATTATCTCAGATACTCATTTAGGTATACCACAATCTCCCTTCTTTTTAGAGAACTTAAAAAATTACCTAAGGGCATTGGAACTTTTGAAAAAGCAAAACGTTGATTTGATAATTCATGCCGGGGATATTTTTGATAGGCAGGTGCCAAGCTTTGATATCGCCCACAAAATATTGGAAACCGTTCCCATAAATATCCCTATGTTTTATGTTCAAGGAAACCATGACCAGATGAGAACCTTTGAAAATAATCCTGCTTTAAACATCGTTAAAGAGCATTATGATTTGGTTGGAACCTATAATAATGGCATTCGCATTTATGACATTGAAGATGTAAGAATAATCGGAATAGACTATATCAAAGAATCTTTGTTTGAAGCCCAATTAAAGAAAGCGTCCCAATATAAAACTCCAAATACTTTATTGATAATACATCAATATATCACACCTTATTTCCAACCCGATGAAATCCCATGTAAAGAGCAAGGATTTCCAATAGAGAAAGTCCGAAGCTACGGTTTCCAATATATTGTAAATGGGCATTTACACAGGCCCATTAAAGATGGAAATACAATTGTGGTGGGTGGAACAAGCTACACTCGTTTTGAATCTATCCATTTTATAGAAAGGGAATGGGTAGAGAAGAAGGTCTGGACCTGGGATAATGGGTTCCAAGATATAACCTTGGAAACAACCCCTACACAAATCTTAGTAGGAGATTTTAACAATATATATATATATATATATATATGGATAGAATTACTTATTGGAACCTACCTTATGAAAAAGATGTTAAACAATATTTCCTCCCAAACTTTTACATAAAGGTAAAAGGAGAAATCCTCTGGAACCCTCCCAAGTACACAGAAAAACAACTTCTGGAACTATTAGATAACTTTAAGAATGCTTAACCACAAATAAAACATATTATGGTC
>WAPD01000106.1 GCA_015520875.1 Microcaldota archaeon | reverse complement strand
TCTTAGAAATGCATTAATATCAAATATTTATACTATAACAGCAGATTGGATTGCTTCCACTAGTAATGGTGTTTATAATGCTACCTATGAGAATATTACATTAAACGATAGCTCTGGACTAGGTTTTTACTATCTAAATATCACGAATTTGAGAATAAGAGATCTATGGGCAAACTTTAGCACCAAGCTTATAGCCACTTATGGAGCAATTATTAAAAATAGCACAGTTTCTGATATTTATGTTGAAAATGGCAATTATACTGCTGCATTATATGGAACTTCTATAGATAATGTAAGCATTTTCAATGTTGGTGTGGGTACAAATTCCTATTCAACAATCTACGTAGATACTGAAGCCTATAGTAATCCTAAATCTATTGCTAATTTAACGATTTACAATGTTTCTGTTAACAATCATTCTACAAGAACAGTTGAATTGAGCTTGCAAAATAAAAGTGTTGTTAGAGATATTTTTGTTAAAGAGATTTATGCAAACAATTCAAGTAGAATTGTGGAAATTACAGAATGGGATAGCCCAAATGTAAATAATATTTTTATCTCAGGTGTTACAGGGAATAATACCACCTATCAAATTTATATCTATGGTAGAAATCTTAATCTATCGCTTGTTGCCCCATTACAATATATAAATATCTCGAATGTTTATGTGGATAATGCACCAACACAAATATATGTGGGAATGACAAGTCCGATTCCAGTGGCTTTGGAGATAACAAATGCTACATTATTTTATGGAGGTACCCAACTTAAGATAGGTGGTCTAAAGTTAATTAATTCCAAAATATCAGAATTAAACGCATCATCTGTGGGTAACTATTACTATATGTGGGATACCCAGGTAGGTCTACTTGGGGTGGATGGAACTAATACCACATTTAATAACATCTCAATGGGAAGTGGATATTCTCAGCTTTTAATTCAGGAATCTAATTTAACTGATTTTAATTATTATAATTTTGAGCACGGCCCTACTTCAGTTGTGATATATGTAAATAAAAGCACTAATCTAAAAGGCAACTATTTTGAGAACATAAGCGCTGGAGTAAGTGAAAGACTTATGGTGTTAAGGTATCTTGTTAATTTGACAGATTCCAATTTGAGAAATGTAGGTGGGGCCATACCTCTTTATTATGCCAAAATTAAGAACACCTCTATAGTGAATTTTGAGAGATTGGCATTTTTAGATTTATATGGTGGTGGAAGAAGCGAGCTTAACGGATTATATATCTATAATGGTACATTTGCTAGACCTGGTAGTTCGAGTACCAATGAGGTTATTGAGGGTGAAATGGATATTTACAATGTCACAATTTCAGATGTTGTTGGGTTAGCAAGATTAACAGGAGTCCTTAATAGGGCAACCGGACTTATTGGTATTAGAAATGGTAGAATTGATAATCTAACAGTTGCCAATTCAACATTCTACCAAGAACTTTTTATTGAATTAAACAATATTACAATATCTAACTCTGTGTTTTCTAACATATTGGTAACTAATAATACATATGCCTATCTTGGCTTTATAAGGGGTTACTATGGAAATGATAATCTATTTGTAAACACACTCTTTACCAACATAACCTTGTTAGATCTGGATACAGCTGTGCCAATTAAATTGTCTAGAACAAATCTAACAATGGTAAACACAACTTGGGAGTCTATTTTTTGGAACAATGGTACTTTTACAAGCAAAATTGCTGACGTATATACTAATTCTTATTTAGGGGGCCTTGTTGTAAAGAATAGCATATTCTTAGGAGATAACCTATTTACCTTTATTGGAGCTAGCGAAAGTACCGTGGAAAATGTTCTGTTATATAATTTAAGTGGTACTGGTTTATCTTATCCTAATTTATTCTACCTATCAAACAGCACCATGATAAATGTAACTGTTTCTGATATGAACATAAATTCAAAGTCCCTTAACTATGTAACATATAAATCTTTTGTTGCTGGGATAAACAATGCATCTCTCTTGGGATTCAAAGCAATTAATATTTCTTTATCAAACTTCCATGGAGGATTTTTAATGAGAGATTCTGTTGGAGCAAATATTGTTGTTGAGAACGTTAGTTTTTGGAGTTTATGTAATAGCTCTAATCAAACTCTATTTAGCTTGAATAACTCAATAATAACTAGTTCTAGTGTCAATAATTCCAACATAGTGATGTGTAGGCTATTGGAAACTGATAATTCTAGTATCTCTATGAGCTTTGTGAACAATATATTAAATCTTACCACACCTATAGAAGACATAACCTCAACATTGAATATCTACTTCAATATATCTAAAGTATTGGGTACGAGTATTATCGGAGGACCTTACCTAGGAGGCAATTTTTGGGCTAATCCAAGTGGAACAGGTTACTCTGAAACATGTGTAGATGTTGACTGGGATGGAATCTGTGATGTTCCATATTACAACATAAGTGGAACAAATTTAACAGATTACTATCCATTAACTGTTCCAGGAGGTTTTGATACAACACCCCCAAACATCTCCATTTCCTTAAACCATTATTACTGGATCAATAATAGTAATGGTCTTAACATCACATATGATGTGATTGATAATTCACAGATTTCCTATATTGAATTATACCTTAATTCAACCTTAGTCGGAAACATCACCGTAAACAATTCTACATATAATGGTTCCTTTACCGGTTTATATGGAATTGGAATATATCAATTCACGGTAAAAGCCTATGATAGTAGGGGAAATTCCAACAATTCATCTATTTCCTTTGAAGTATTACCTTATCCATTGTCCCAAGACAATACGCCATCATTAACAAATAACTCCACTCAAGATTTCCATTTAGATATTTGGAATATTAACCCTAATCTAGAAATTCAAATTTCATTTAATATAGATGGAACAACTTACACAACACCTACTCTATTTGGAAACACTTCTTACAATCTAACATTTACCCATACCTTCACAACAACTAACAATTATTCCTATAATTACACTATTCAATTCTTGAACGCCTCAGGTTCCCCACAAAACCTCGGACCTTTCCATATTTACGTTGATCTAACCCAACCAACAATAACCCAATCTCTAACATCTTATTATTGGGTAGGGTCTCCATCCAGCACCATCTTAACATACACAGTTTCCGATAACCTAGAATTAGACTACATTGAACTCTATCTAAATGGAACCCTATATCAAAATATCACAAACATAAATAATTCAAGTTATTCAAACACATTCCAAAATTCCACACTAGACCCAGGAACCTATAATCTAACAATAAAGGCCTATGATATCGCCCACAACTCCCAACAATCTTCAACAACATTTGAAGTTCTCCCAGTTCCAAATGTGACCCATCCATATACAAATGAAACAAACAACACCACACAAACCTTCAACTTTGACCTTTGGAACCTAAACCCTAACCTAGAACTAAACATCACATTTACCATAGATTCCACACCAACAACAAACACCTACACAGGTTCCAGTTCCTACAATCTCACATATTCCTACACATTCCCATCCACAAACCTTTACCATTATAATATAATAATAACCTATCTAAACGCCTCAGGTGACCCTATTTTCTTAAACTACACAATATTCGCAGATATCGTTCCACCTTCATTAACAATAAATCCTCATTCTTACTTCTATGTAGACCAACCTCCATCCATTTCCTATTCGGCCTCAGATGACACCAAACTAGATTACATCGAATTATACCTCAACGGAACCCTATATCAAAATATCACAAACATAAATAATTCAAGTTATTCAAACACTTTCAACCCTTCCTTATCTCCAGGAACCTACAACCTCATATTAATCGTATATGATATCTATGGAAATTCCCAACAATCTTCAACCCTATTCGAAATCCTAAACACACCTTCCATTACAATAGATGCCCCACCAATAACAAATAATTCAACCCAATCCTTTAACATTACTCTATCAGGAGACCCAAGACTAGAAATCACTCTAAATTTCACAATAGATTCCACTCAATATTCTTACAACATCACAGGTAATTCTTCAATTCTAATAAATCACACATTTACATCCACAGGAAACTATTCCTACACAGTAAACCTAACCTATATAAACGCTTCGGGCTCCCCACAAAACCTCGGACCTTTCCATATTTATGTTGATCTAACACCTCCTCAATTAACCACAAACAACATTCCAAACTTCCTAGTCAACAATTCCACCTTGGTTTATCTTATCCTAAATTCCAGTGATGATTTAGAATTATCTTATCTAGAATTCTACTTCAATGGAACACTCTATCAAAATCTCACAATAAACAATTCTACTTACAACAATCTCTCTATCTTTAACCTAACCCCTGGATTTTATCAATGGGACTTCATCGTTTATGATTCCCAACACTGGACAAACAGTTCCAACATCTCATTCTTTATCTTTACCTTCCCAACCATAAACCACTCCTTTACTCTAAACAACACTTCAGTATGTCAAAACATCACTCTAACAAACGTTTCACCAAACTTAACAATAAACCTAACATTCTGGACTTCCAATAGTTCTACTTCCTACCTATTACAAAACAACTCCACTTACAATCTATATCAATGTCTAAATCTATCATATGGAGACCTATTCGGTTACAATATTACATATCTTAATGTTACCTATAACAATATTACAGACCCTACCTTCAATTATTCCTTTAACACCACCAACTACCAAAACCTAACAATAACCATAAACAACCCTCTAAACAACTCCAACAATTCCGCTTACTTAACCCATTCCTTTAACGTTACTTCCCTCTTTAACGTTCCTGTTTCCTGTGATTACAATATTACACTATTAAACAACACAACACCTTACTACCAAAACTCTACATTCAACACAACTCCATTTACCCACAACTTCACCCTAACATTACAAGAAGACCAATATTATCAATTTAATGTCTATTGTAACGATTCCTTCAACAATTATACAACCTCTGTAATTTATTATATTGAGATTTCACCAGTAAACAATCCACCTACTGTTTCAATCCTATCACCATCTTCAGGAACTTATTATTCTAATCAATCCATCTCGTTTGAGGTAACAGCCTCAGACCCAGAATCAACAACATTGTCATGTTCCTATTCCCTAGGTTCATCTTCAGGTTCCTTTAGTCTATCTTCAGGTTCCACATATTCATTTACAAGAACTTTATCTCCAGGATCTTATACATTTGATGTTACCTGTGATGATGGACAAGGAGGTCAAAATAGCGATAGTGTATCATTTACAGTATCAAACCCTCCTTCCACAAATACAACTTCCAATACAACAAATACCACTTCGAAACCTCCTAAAAAGAAGAAAAGAAAACCTCCTGTACAAGACACAAACAACACAACTTCTAATGTTTCCCTATTATCAAACAAAACCTACAACATCTCTAAAAACACCACCAACATAACCAAAAACATCTCTAAGAACATTACAAAGAACCTAACCGAGAATGAAACTAAAAACCTAACAATGAATATTACAAAGCTCACAAACGAAACACGAAAGTCTCTACCTATTATGACTAGTGTAGTTGCAGGTGTTGTTTCCCTTTCCCAAGGTTTAATCTCTTCTCCATACACTCTACCACTTTCAATACCAGCATTACTTTTCTTATTCTATTGGATTATAGTAAAAGTAAAACTAGAAATAGATAAAAACGGTGTCACAAGAATCACAACCAAAAACGTTCTAGACCAACCAACTACTATTACAATAAGAATAGATGGAAAGAAATATCAAGTAAAAGACGGTTTATTAATCATAAATAAACCAGTACACAGACAACAATTAAAAATCCCTTACCGCATAATAATC
>WAPD01000105.1 GCA_015520875.1 Microcaldota archaeon | reverse complement strand
CTCTATATCAGGTAGCTCGCGATAAAATAGTTTCACTCCTTCATTTTCCAAGATTGCATCGGCAATTTGTTCCACATTGTTTTTCCATTCCTCTGTGGTATATGATTTCTTGTTCTCTATTTTTGGAACTTGTAATCTAACCTTGGTTACTTTCCTTTTTATTGTAATTACCTTAGTTCCGTTTTGGGTTTCTTCTTCTCTTCGTTCCACTTCTTCGATCCAATCCTTTTTCACTCCAATGTCTTGTAGATAAGTGGAATAAGGTCCTGTTGTATTTTGAGATATTACTAAGATGGGTGTTAAGTCCTTTGTTTCACCTTGGTGGTTCCTTTTCAATGTTAACACTGCTTTCAAGAACTTCTTTACAACATCTTTAATATAATCTTCTTTTAACTCAATTTTTACCTCATAAACTTCTTTGTTTTTATCCACTGATTTTAATGTAATCTTCATGTTGTCATCTTCCTTTATATATGTTCCATCTTGATTATCAAATGATTTTATTAACTCTTGGAAAGGTTTGTTGTTTTTAGCATCTATTAAGAACTCTACTTTCTTTAATTTTTCAAAATCTATTACAACTGTATATCCATAAAGAGCTTCGTGTTCTTCTTTGTTAAAGATGTTTGGCTCTAATTTAGTGCTCTTTTCCTTTTCTTGAAATCTCTTAGCAAAGCTATGGTTTCCGTAGAATAAAACATCTCCTTCAAAAGGCGTTAGAGACAATGCATGGGTTAATTTTGTAGGATTTTCCCTTTGTACTTGGATTCCTTTTGCTGCCAATAAAAACCCAAACAACACAAATTCTGGATATTTAAAGATCTCTCCTGAAACTACTTTTACTGGATCTGGTTGTATTGTGGATTTGTTGTCTGTTCCTCTTGTTAACACATCTGGGCTAGCAAACCCATCCATTGTTTCCAATAGAGAATATCTTAATGCATATTTACTCACCAATGTGTGTACATCACCATTGGGCATCACTAATTTCTTTAGTTCCTGTAAGTTTCCCGCTCCTTGGTCATAGTTTAAGGAGCGTCCTCTAAAGACCACATCTAAAACAATTTTCCTACTCATTGCTTCCCACCTCGTCTAATTGAGCGTAATATCCCCCAATTATCTTAAGCAAAGCTTTTTCCAGCTCTTCTTTGGGAGATTCCAATAATATTTGTAATTCATAGGATCTGGAACTATTCCATCCCTCATAAGCCGTTATTAATCTTACTAAATCGGCTACAAATAAGTGATTTCTTCCAGTTCTCGCATAAGTTTCTAGTTTAAAGAATATATTGGTAGCTGCCCTTTGCTGCAGTCCATTCTTTGCTAAGTGCCTTCCCAATGCATAGAGAGAGTTAAATTTATTTTTATGGCTATCCATAAGCACCACCCTTTAACATCACCAACGTACCAAACAATTTCCACATGTTCGGAGTTTCTTCGATTAATTTAATGAATGAGTTAAGATGGTGGGATTTTCCATTGTTATCGATTATTAAACGAGTTATATACCCAATAAAGGTGGCTTTATCGTCTTTTAATATGGATTTGCTTATTACAGGATAAGCAACATCTTTATCGATTATTTTCCTTCTAAACAAGCTTGCCAAAAATTCTGTTAACTTGTCATAGGAGAAATAGGGGTTATCTGGGAACTCAAAATCATAATTATGGAGTTTGAAGGGTTTTACAAACTCTTCCTTAGGTGCATTATAATGTTTCAAGCGTTCATAATACATCAATGCTTCTAATACAGTTATATCTGCTAACCTGAAGTTAGAGCTTTGAGAAGATTTTATGTAGTAAACATAATTTTTAGCTATATGAACAGGAGAAGAATCAATCAATTGCAATAAAAGATAATCATAAATGGGTATTATAGAATTGTTTTGAATTTTGAAGCCAGAGATGGATTTCAACGTCCATATGGATTTAGTTCTATCAGCAAACTGAAGCAATATTTCTGGGATATACAGTGTTTGGAACTTTTCTGTTTTTTGGTTGTTAATTTCCCCTCTCCTAATAATAGTAAATGTTCCTCGGGTGTGGAGATAAAGTTGTTTCATTAGAGCCTTTAATAAAGCCTTTTTCAAACCT
>WAPD01000104.1 GCA_015520875.1 Microcaldota archaeon | reverse complement strand
GAGAAAAAGGTTCTACTGATGATATTCTTTAGTATAGGCCTTAGGATTTACCATATACCTAACTAAATGCTTCATAGCAATTGCCGTTCCCACTACCATAAGCTTAACCTTTAACCATACTAAATACAATTCATCCTTTAACGATGGTACTTTCTTTTCCACATTCCAAAGCCCATCCCAGTTGAAGAACTCTTCAATCTCTCTTAATGTGTTTAATTTTCCATCTATTATTACATAAGGCCATGCTCCAGGATATTTTACTGCTAAATTCCAAACAATTCTATCCAATTTCTCTAATGTCTCAGGTTGCTTGAATGCCATTTCCAAAATATGGGAAAAAGCTTCTCTAGGTTTTTCCACAATACATTTCAGCTGAGGATGTGAAATTAAATTTGCTATTTTCTCTCTTTTCTCTTTTGGAATATGTTCCAGATAAACCTGTATTGTTAAGGCGGGCCTCATACCAAATTCCCTTAAATAATACCCATAGAATGCTTGAGAAAATGCTCCCAATAGTTCAAGAAAAGCACTTTCTTTATTCTCCAAAGCTTTAGGTGGAACAAATGCAAAATATCTCCAGTTTAAGGTTCCTCCCATTCTTGTTTCACTCCCTTCAACTATACCGAATTTAAGCTTCTCAAACATGCTCCTGCTTTGTTGATGGTTCCAAAAAAGACCTAAAATTTTTCTTGCTCCTGATTTTAAATTATTCAAATGCTCACGTGTTAAAATAGTTGTTCTATTTGATAATAACAATCTATTGTTAGGAGCTTCCTCGATTAGAGAATGGAATTTATGTGCTTCTTTCCAACCTTTATTTACCAACTCATGCATGGTTTTGTGGTTAATTTTAGTTGCCATAATATATTATGGTTTATAAACTTAAAAGTCTATTCTATATTTTATGGAACTAAAAAATCCACCAGTTAAATTAATGGTTGTAGGAGATTTTCATGTGCCAGATAGATCCCCAGATATAAAACCTTGGATCCTAGAATTGATGAAAAAGGAAAACCCCGATTACTTTTTGATCACAGGAGATTTAACAGATGGTTCTATCTTGAGATATTTCCCAAGGGATAGAACCTTTGTTGTTCAAGGAAATGTAGACCAAAAGAACTATCCTTTATTGATAGAATTGAAATTTGGACCTTATGACATTGTTCTATTTCACAGCCATAAAATCAAACCAAGAGGAGACAAGGAACAATTATCGGCCATAGCCCATGTTTTAAGAGCAAACGTTGTAATTTATGGACACACCCATAAAAGACATATTGAAGAATATAAAGGAGTTCTATTGTTAAACCCGGGGACAGCGGCAGGTGCTATAAGCGGAGCCTTAACACCAAACCCATCAAGTGCCATGATAATTGAGATAGGCCCTCCTATGAAGGTAAAACTCTACAAAGAAGGTGAGTTAGAAAAAGAACATATTTTTTAAAGATTTTTTAGCGTTATATTATATGGTTAAAAGAGTTAGAATCTTTGATTTGCCTATCGAAGAAAAGAAGCCTACTTTCCCAGAGCCCAAACCTGTTTTAGATCACGTAGAAGTTTCTCACCATATTTTAATAAGGTTGCAAGATGCCCAAGGTTATCTGGGATGGTTGAAAAATCAAAGAGTTTTTAGTGCTAAATTCTTAGAAGGAACTATAGCAGGTGATAAATTAAAAATAGACATAGGGAAATTAGTTTTGATGTTTAAGGAAACTAAAGAGTGGTTTGAATGGATGAGGCAGAATACTGCCCAAGGTTTCCCTCTTTATATAAGGGACCCTAGAAAAGAGAGAAGCGTCTTTGCATTGATGATGCTGGACCCTCAAGGAAATCTAATATTGGCCCATGAAAAAGAGACATTTGTATTTGAAAAAACTAATTATGATTTAATGGTGGGTCCTAGCGGGTTCCAGGAACCACAAGCTATAATAGAAATTATCTCCAACCCTCCATTGTTATTCAAATTAACTCCAAATCAAGTACCTAATGCCTCTCTTTTGCTAACTCAAGCCATTCAATAATTCTAGAGTTTTCCAATAGTTCCTCCCAGATTGGAACCTTCGCTTTTTTGTTTTCTCTTGCCTTTAAATCAACCCAATTTTCCCTAGCTTGCGACCATGCAATTTCAAGATTGTATTTCTGGGAAAGCATTTCTATAGCAGGAGTTCTATTTGCTACTATCTTTAATCCAACAGAAGCATATTCTAAAAGCTTCGTAGGTGTTTGGAACACATAAGGATATTTTTCAGGAACAAATGCTAAACCTGTTTCACACCTTGCCAATAAATCTGGAACCTCTTTATAGGGAACATAACCATAAAAATCTACCGAAGGAAATCTTTTTTTCAAATTCTCATCTGCTTTACCAATAACTAAAAGCTTTTTTCCCTTGCCATATTTTTCAAATGTTTCCAACCATGTTATTACTTCCCTTTCCTTATCTAAGCTTCCTACATATACAAAGTCCCATTCAGGGGTTTTTCTTTTAACATTTAAAAATTCCTTGTTAACTCCCATATCTATTATTTTATATGGAACATTATCTTCAAAGTCTAAAACTCCTTTAACAAATTCATTCAAAAAAATCCTTAAATCAGGAACGCTGTTGAACTGCATTTTTGCCCAATCTTTTAATAAAGCATGGGGTTGTAATGATAGAGACCTATAATCGTGTATTACAATTTTATCCTTGGGCCTTGTTAAATAGAATCCCATAAAATACCAATAAACCCCTCCATTTTCTCCAACTTCAAAACCTTTTTTCTTAAAATAGTCTCTATAACCTTCTAATTCAGGTAAATATGCCTTTTTAGGATATATGAACGTGATTTTCATAACTTATATAATCCCCCAACAAACCTTTAATTCTATTTATTTGCTCCATTATTTTGGCCACTTCTTCCATTTCATATACTCCTCTCTGATGGTGATAATTGGGTGTGAATACATTAATTGTCCTTTCTAATTCGGCTACTATGGGTGAAATGATACCTTTAAGTTCTTCATCATCTTTCTCAATTTTTTTAATTTGTTTCAGCGCTTTATACATCTCTTTTAAGGCTTCTTCTATTTTCTCGCTTTCTTCGTAGGTTGTTAGAATAGCTCTAAGTGTGGCACAAGGATTAACATAAAATACCATGGAACAACCCATGCTCACTGGGATATGCAATGTAAAATCCCTTTTATTTCCGTTTTCTATTTGTGCTACCGGTATCACGGTAAATCTAAAAGTTTTTCCATCCCATTTAAATTCTTCTATTTTAAGAGGGGAATCATACCTTATCAACTTTTTTCCATTAAGCTCCAATAAAGGCTCTGGCCTCAGTTGTTTTCCAGAATGATCCTCTCTGGTAACTCTTATTAAATTGGTATCATGGGCAAGTTCCACTACTTTCTTGTAACTTTTTAACAGTGTATTCATATTTTCCTCTTATATGTATTGAAGAAATGTTTAAATCTTATTAGGTTTTAAATAATGGTAATGCATGTGAATAAGCATGTGCTCAGAGCTTTAAGGACAAAGGGCTTTAAAATTCAAAAAGCATGGATAAAGCAAAAGATTAAAAAATTCCCAGAAG
>WAPD01000103.1 GCA_015520875.1 Microcaldota archaeon | reverse complement strand
GGCCTTTTATGATAGATATTCCGCCAGAGATGGAAAACAAGGTTCAATGGACCCAGGAATATCTTTCTTTATACGACAGAATTATAGGTTTTCCCAAAATTTATTATCCTAAAGGCCTAAGATGGAAACATCACAATTTTTTCAAGATTTATGAAGAGCACGGATTGGTTGTTGTGGCAAGGGAAAGGGTAGCAAGTGCTATAATCCACAATGGAACATTGGAACTAGAATTTTTTGGAAATGGAGTTAAATTAGGACCTATCTATGTGTTTGCCAACCTTATAAGGTAGCTTTTATTAAATATGTGTTCAATCTTCCATATAAAACCCTTCTTATTTCTTTTATCTCATAGTATTTTTTCAATTCACGTATCATTTTAGTTTGCTCTGCTGTGAATGTGATAACTTCCCTAACATCGTTTTTATAAAGGGCTTTTGCAAACTCTTCATATAATTTATGGATTTTATTCTTAGAACCCATCCTTAAGCCATAAGGTGGATTTGTTATAACTAATTCTGGCACATAAGGGTAGTTCAATTTTTTAGCATCCTTTAAATAAACATCTATGCAATCGCAAGGGATTATTTGCTCTTTTAGATTCTTTTTCATGCCCTCAAGGTGCTTAGGGCTTATGTCCCCGCCTTCTAAATAAGCATTTATATCTTCAACAACTGTGCCAAAATAAAGCTCATCTTTTAATTGAGATAAATGAGGGAAAAAGTATTCATAGTTATAGTGTTCTCTGAAAAGTCCTGGCGGAACCTTTCTTGAGATATAACAAGCCTCTTGCAATATAGTTCCAGAGCCTGCCATAGGGTCCAAAAGCTCCTTTGTTTTATGGAAAGAGCTTGCGTAGATTAAAGAGGCGGCTATAGAAGGTTTTAAAGGTGCTACATGCTGATAAGGCCTTTTATAGCGTTTATGCAAAGAAGGTCCTGAAGTATTTAAATATAAAATAAATTGATTTCCGCTCACTTCTGCAAAGAATTCCAATTGCGGATTATCCAAATCAACCTTAGGTTCCTTTAAATGGGGATAGATTAAATCAGCCACCTTTTTGGCAAGTTCCATAGAGGTGAAACCTTCTTTATTAAATCTCCTTCCCCTAACACCAAATGTTAAACCTTTTGGAAGCCAAGATAAATCTAGATCCAATTTCAAACTATTTAAATTTTCAAATGTTCTCTTTTCCAGTAGTATTCCAACCCTATGGGCCTGTCTTAAATAAAAGTTCAACTTAACAATGTCTTTTTCAGTTCCATTTAATAGGACTTTGGAAGGTTTCAAATACTTGGCACTATATCCTAAATCATTTAATTCTTTTATTAGAAAGTCTTCCAGACCCTGAGAAGTAGAAATTACAAGCTCCATATTTTTTCACCTTCTCCATAAACCTCAACTATGGAACTTTCCAATGAGAATGGGTCTCCATCCCAAAGGGAAAAGGAAGCCCATTTGCCCTCTTTTATCTCTCCTAAATCCTTTAATCCTAGGATTTGGGCGGCATTTTTCGTTATTAAAGAAATAATGGAACTTTTGTTAAATCCAATCCTTAAAAACCATCTTAACGATAGAAATAGGTTTCTTTGTAGAATAACGGGATGGTCAGACATTATAGAAAATAAAGGCCCGTCTTTTAGCCATTTAATGTTTCTCCAATTTTCATGTTTTAATTCTCCTTTATATGCAAAGCTATCCAAAGGCCCATAAACCAATGGAACATTCCTCTTTTTAAGCTCCTCAAAAGGCTCTTTTGTATAAAAGTCCATTCCATGTTCCACAGTGTAGTTAAATTGAAAATGATCTCCTAATCTTAATAAAGCCATTAAATCGTCTTGATGGTGCAAATGGACCCTTAATCTTTCCTTACCTTCCAATAGTTCCACAAAGAAAAGTTCATCGGGTTCCAGTTCCTCTCTTTCCTTCTTTCCCTTTTCCAACAACTTTAGGATATTTTGGGCTTTTATCAATTCCTGTCTAAAAAGGGAGACAATTCCATGTCTTGTTGTATACCTTGTGCCTTTCCAATCCTCTGTTGATTTAGGGTTATAACCCAGAGCCATTTTATAGCCCGCATAAGAAATAAATGCCTTATTTGTGTTGGAGGCAAAGTTTCTAATGTTAACAGCCTTTCCTGATATTAGGTTTCCGCTGCCGGGCATTACGCTTGAATATAAAACACCATTTTCTATGGAATCTCTAAAAGAAGGGTCATCCATCTGTATGCTATCCAAAACATCCGCATACACAACAATGGAATCACCTCTATCATTAACATCCCCTTCTTCGTAGCATTCACCCCATCGTTCCAGACCAATATGGGAATGGGCATCTATAAATGCAGGTGTCAATGTGTGGAACTCTGGCTCGTAATCTATTTCTTCTATTTTTAGAATCCTATCTTGAAACTCTACGGAAAATCCTTTTTTAGAGCTTTCCCTATATTGAGAACCATCATAGATATATTTTACAGTAATCATATTAGAGTGCGGAGTTAAGTTTTTAAAAAGCCCACAATTCCCAAAAACTATGGAAGTTATATTTTACGAATTGGAACCATTTACAAAGATAGTTGAGAAAACAGGCTGGGTTGTCTATGAATATGATATAAAACCAGATATAATGCCTGATAGTGAAGGAAACCCCGTTAGTGTGGTTACATATTCTTTTACGGCATATACTCTTAATAC
>WAPD01000102.1 GCA_015520875.1 Microcaldota archaeon | reverse complement strand
GGCATTACCCAAGATACTTTATTGTTGCAAATCATTATTTGGAGCATTGTTTTATTTGTTCCTGTTTATTTAACCGGAATAATCAGAATAAAGGATTTTCCTTTGGAGGCAGCTTCTTCCCTTTCTTTACTTTTGCTAATCCCAGGGTATTATTTAATCTATAGCATGATAGAAAAGCCTTTCCCTCTCTCAATCGTGTTTTATTCAATATTACCTGTATTTGTTATCTATTATTTAAATAAAAACAAAATTACCTTATCTAAAGAATCTCAGATAAAAAAGCAACAATATATCCAAGGAATTCCTTTTGTGAGAGAGCTTGGAGCTTCCAATATTGATTTAGATAGCGTTGGGGGTTATGATGATGTTAAAAGGGAGCTAAAAAATGCTATCTTAATGCCTTTACAAAGCGCAGAAATCCAATATAGCTATGGTTTAAAGCCTGCTAAAGGATTGCTACTGTTCGGACCTCCTGGAACCGGAAAAAGCTTATTAATGGCTGCTTTAGCTCGCGAGATTAATTATCCTGTTCTCTATGTTAAAACCTCTGATTTATTGAGCTCTCTATATGGAGAAAGTGAAAAGAACTTGGCAAAATTGTTTGAGCTGGCTAGAAAAAGAGCCCCTGTTATTCTATTTTTTGATGAAATAGATATGATAGCTAAAAAGCGAGACAGCTACACCCACGATGATCCTACACAAAGGTTGTTAACGGTTTTATTGCAAGAATTGGATGGTTTTAAGCAAGAGAAGCCTATTATATTTGTAGGGGCAACCAATGTTCCCCATATGTTAGACCCTGCTTTGTTAAGACCGGGAAGAATAGATAAAGTTATCTATATGAGACCACCAACAAAAGAAGAGAGAAAGGAAATCTTCAAAGTCCATTTGAAAAACCTCCCCCATGAAAACATAGATTATGAGAAATTGGCCCAAGAAACAGAGCGTTTTACAGGAGCAGATATTGCCAATGTGGTGAAAGAGGCAAAAAGGTTGGTTGCAGAAAAGGCATTGAAGCTAAAAAAAGTGCTTCCTATAACTACAGATGATTTAATGTATGTGATAAAAAGGGTAAAGCCTTCGGTTTCCCTTTCCCTTTTGGAAGAATATGAAAAATTCAAATTAGAATTTGAAAGAAGGTTGTTGGATAAAAAAGAAGAGGATTCCAACAAAATAACCTATAAAGATGTTGTCAATATGGAGGAACTAAAAGAGGAAATGAAACTCTATATAGAGCTTCCTTTGAAAAAGCCTGAATTGTTTGAAAAATATGGGCTAAAAAGCGCTACCGGAATCCTTTTGTTTGGACCTCCTGGAACAGGTAAAACCTATTTTCTAAAGGCAACAGCAGGAGAATTCGGGTTGCCATTGATCTATCTTTCGGGAGCAGAGATCTTGAAAGAAGGACCAACCGTAGCAGCAGCTAAAATAAAAGATGCTTTTAACAGAGCAAGGGAAAATGCTCCTTCCCTTGTTGTAATAGATGAAATAGATACATTGGCACCTAAAAGAACAGGAAGCAATGCCCTAGTGGGCCAATTATTGCAAGAATTGGATGGCATCAAAGGAAGGAAAGGCGTTATCTTCATAGCAACCACCAATTTACCCCATATGTTAGACCCTGCTTTGTTAAGGCCTGGAAGAATAGACAAAATTATGTATATAGGGTTGCCAAATAGGGAGGTTAGAAAAGCTTTATTGGAGATGCACCTTAAGAAATTCTTAAAACCCGAAGTTATTGAAAAAATAGCTCAAATTACAGAAGGATACACACCCGCTGATTTAACCCACATAGCAGAAAAGATCAAAAAATCCCTATTAAAAGCAGAGCTTTCCAACAAAACCCTAACAGATGAAGATATCATTGAAATCGCAAAAAGCGTTAAACCATCAGTGGATATTAAAATGCTTGCATTTTATGAACAATTCAGGCAAAAATTAGAAAGGATTTAAAAACAATTCTTTCAATGTAAAAAGGAAGTGATATTATGGCAAAGAAAGAGTATGTAGTAGATGAAGTTAAGCGTATCATGAGCAATACAGAAAACGTTAGGAACATAGCTATTGTAGCACACGTAGACCATGGAAAATCCACATTAACAGATAGCCTTGTGGCTAGAGCAGGTTTGATAAGCAAGGAATTGGCAGGAGAGCAAAGAGTTCTAGACTTTGAAGAATTGGAACAAAAGAGAGGTATTACCATTAAATCGGCAAACATTTCCTTAGGATTCCATTTTAAGGGAAACGATTACGTTATCAATTTAATAGATACTCCTGGACACGTTGACTTTGGAGGACATGTTACAAGAGCCCTAAGAGCAGTAGATGGAGTTGTTTTGGTTGTGGATGCTGTTGAGGGTGTGATGCCTCAGACAGAAACTGTTCTAAGACAGGCATTGAAGGAAAGGGCAAAGCCTGTTGTTTTTGTTAACAAGGTTGATCGTTTGATAACAGAATTAAAATTAACTCCTCAACAAATGATGGAGAGGATCGGAAAAATATTAATTCAAATTAATAAAATAATAGATTCTGCTGCCCCTGCTGAATTCAAGAAAGAATGGAAGGTTAGTGTGGAAAACGGAAAGGTGGCAATAGGAAGCGCCTTCAACAAGTGGGCTATTTCCTTGCCTTTCATGAAAGAAAGGGGCATTAATTTCCAACAAGTTTATGAATTAGTTCAACAGGATAAGAAAAAGGAAGTTATTGAATTGGCCCCTATAGATGAAGTTGTTTTAGCCATGGTTATTGAGCACTTGCCTTCCCCTAAGAAAGCCCAACCTTACAGAATTCCAGCCCTATGGCATGGGGATATAGAAAGTCCTGTGGGACAAGCAATGCTTAAGTGTGACTCTAATGGACCTATGGTCGGTGTTGTATTCGGAGTTGTCCATGATAAGCACGCTGGAGAAGTCGCTGTTATTAGAATATTCTCTGGTAAGATAACAAAAGGTCAAGAAGTCTATGCCATAAACAAGGGTTCCAAGGAAAAGATACAACAAGTTTCCATTTACATGGGACCTGATAGAGTAACTGTGGATGAAATCGTGGCAGGAAACATTGCCGCTGCCATCGGATTAAAAGATGTGTTCGTAGGTGAAACAATATCCACAGAGCAAATAGAACCATTTGAACAAATCAAGCACTATTCAGAGCCTGTAGTTACAAAATCCGTGGAACCTAAGAACTCTAAAGATCTATCTAAATTGATAGAGGTTCTAAGGTCTTTATCTAAGGAGGATCCTACAATAAAGGTTGATATAAACCAAGAAACAGGAGAATATTTGATCTCTGGTATGGGAGAGCTTCACTTAGAGATTATAGAACACAAGATAAAGAACGAAAAAGGAGTTGATATTGTAACATCCCCACCTATCGTTGTATATAGAGAAACAATAAAAGGACCTAGTGAGGTTGTGGAAAGCAAGTCTCCAAACAGACACAACAGATTCTATTTAATGGTAGAGCCTTTAGACCCTAAGATTAGGGAAGAATTGGCAAAGGGAACATTCGGAGAAGGAAAATTGAAAAACCCTAAGCAAGTGGCAGAAAAGCTAATAGAATTGGGAATGGATAGGGATGAAGCAAAAGGTGTTTGGGCTGTCTCCGGAGATAACATTTTCATAAATGCAACTAAGGGAGTTCAATATTTGAACGAGGTTCAAGAATTGGCAATTCAGGCATTTATGGAAGCAATGGCAAAAGGACCTTTGGCCCAAGAAAGGGTTTCAGGAGTTAAGGTTAAATTAGTGGATGCAATGCTACACGAAGACCATGTGCACAGAGGACCTGCACAAATCATCCCAGCAGTAAAAAGAGGCATCTATGCAGCTATGTTAAAAGCAGGCGTCACTCTCTTGGAACCTAAGCAAAAAGTCTTGTTCCAAGTGCCCCACGAATATGCTGGTGCAATTTTAAACATCATCAATGGTAAGAGAGGACAACTTCTGGAAATGGACCAAGAAGAGGACCTAACAAAGATAACAGCAATTTTGCCTGTATCTGAGATGTTTGGTTTTAGTAATGAGGTAAGAAGTGCTTCTCAAGGTAGAGCCATCTGGTATCAAGAATATTATGGCTATCAAGAGTTGCCAAAAGATTTATTGCCAAAGGTGGTAAGACAAATAAGGGAAAGAAAGGGACTACCTCCAGAACCTCCAACACCGGAGACCTTCTTGGAGTAATCTCTTTTTTCTTTTTCCGATTTTTTATTTTATTCCCTGCCCAAAAATATAATAAGGGTTTTTAAAAGATAGAATAAAACAATTTATTTTGGTGCTTATTTCTACAAAAAAGGAAAAAACGGCCAAATTATAAACTGGCCTTATATTCCCAGAAATGACCAGTTCAAAGGCTATATCAACAGATAGCTAACGTCAGGGATTGTTGTTATCTTAAGTTCCTTGGCCCATCTAGGGTGGAAAGCCCCTGTTAGCACTCCTACAAACATTGTGCCTGCCTTTTGTGCCACCCTATAATCGCTTATGCTATCTCCCACATACAAGATATCCTTGCTATCAAGCCCCAATTTCTCAATTATCTTAAACATGCCTTCAGGATCTGGCTTTGGCTTAGAAACATCGCTACTTGTTATAATAACATCAAACAATTCCAGTTCATCTTCAGGTATTAATTTCTCCAATGTATCCCTCCAATTATTTGTTAAAATTGCTAAAGAAAAGTCCCTTTTCAATTTCTTCAAAAACTCCTTTCTATTTTCAGGGATCGGTCTGGTGAGTTTTAAAATCTCAGGATCTTTTCTAAATTCCTCTGTTGCTTCATATATTTTCCTTGCTAATTCATCCTCTGGAACCTCCAAGATTCTCTTAGATTCTTCCAATGCCTCATTATATGATAAATCCAACAATCTTCTTAAGTTCTCGCCTTCTCTTAAATAAGCTCTCACCAAAAACCTTGTCCTAATCAATGTTTCCAAAGATTGTAATGCCTTTATCTCTTGTTGCTTTAACTTAAATTCTATGCCATGTTTTGCAAAAGCCCTTTTCAAGACCTCTTCCTCACTATCTACGCTTTTCAAAACACCATCTACATCAAAAACAATAGCTCTCATTCAACCACCAAGTGTGCTATAGTTGGAAATAAAAGAATATTTAATTCTTTTGCCCATTTCTCATCTAAAAATCCTGTTAGGACTCCCAAGAAGGGCATTTTAGCTCTCTGGGCAGCCCTCAAATCACTTACCCTATCTCCAACATATAAACATTCCCTTGGATTGATCTTCAAGGATTTACAGGCCTTTAACAACCCTTCGGGACTTGGCTTCGTTGCCTTAACATCGTTTTTCCCAACAATAACATCAAACAATTCCAATTCATCTTTAAAGTGCTTTTCAATTTCTTCTCTCCTGCCATTTGAAACTATCCCTAGTTTGAATTCATTTGAAAGCTTTCTCAACACATTTTTCCTATTCTTGGGCACAGGTTTTATCAAATCCACAATGGGATCGCTTTTCATCAAATGTCTAAATTCTTGGGTTATCTCCTTTACCTTTATCCTATCCACAGGTTTTTCTAAAAGTCCATTTGTATAATTTAAAGCTTCTTTGTAGCCCATGTTTGAAACCTGGGACAATTCATTCCCGGCAACTAAATATGCATGCACCAATGCAGGTGTTTCCATATTTTCCAAAGATTTTATCTTTTTAACCTGGCCTATCGTTAGATCCAATTCAATTCCATGTTTTTCCATACTCTCCTTTAATGCAAGATAATATGCTCCTTCTATTGTTGTCAATACTCCATGAAAATCAAATAAAATGGCTTTCACTCTTTCACCACATAGCTAGAACCTTCCTTAGAATCCATTACTTCTATTCCTGATTTTTGAAGAACATCTCTTAATTTATCCGATAACTCATATTGTTTTTGTTTTCTGAACTCTTCTCTAACTTTTAGCGTTTCCTTAACAACTTTATCTAAAATTTCCCTGTAATTGGATTCCAGCGTTATTCCTAAGATAAACATAGCCTCTTTAAAAAACTTTAACAACATTCTTTGTGTGAAGAAATCCATCTCTTCTTTTCCCAATATCCACGATGAGATCTCAAACAATTGTGCCAAAGCCCTTGGCGTATCCAAATC
>WAPD01000101.1 GCA_015520875.1 Microcaldota archaeon | reverse complement strand
GGTACTCTTCTATGACTTTGTCTCCTTTACGATATTTAAGATAGTAATATTCGCTCCCGTTTATTTTTTTCTTTCTAATCGTTCCTTTTGGTAATGCCGCAAGAAGCGAAGTTAATCTCTTTTCCTCTTCAAGATAAAAGTGGAGCGTTTCTTTTAAAGTATCCCTAAAATCTTCCATACAGATATTTTACCCCACAAAACCCAAAAAATCAAGTTTTGTGGGGTAAGAGGGATTGATGGCTAATGTCGTGTTATCCGTGAAGTTTGTGAAAGAGAATAAGAGAGAAAATAATTAATAACGGTATCCTAAAAGGAGATTTTTGTGCCAATAATTTACCCTATTATTAAGATGAAATGCGGTTTGATTTTTGTATGCGTGGGTGTATAATCATCACATATAATGCGAGAACGTGAAAATTAATAGTAGATTTAAATTATGCAGGAATATGGATGAATTATATATTGACGATATTGAATTTCATGTGAGGAGGTTAAACGATAAAATTAAACTAATCAGAAAAAATTGGGGGGTATTTTTTACGCCACGGTGGATGGTAGATTTTATGATTGACCTTATAGATAGAGATAAAGTGAAGCAAACCGATTTAAAAATTCTTGAGCCTGCGTGTGGAATATGTCAATTTTTACAGAGAATTAAGAAAAAGGGAGGGGATTTTTTTAAGCAAGGTTCTAAAATTATAGGAGTGGAGATCAATGAGGAAGTGATTGCTTATGTCCGCGAGAACAATTTAGACAATGGCATAGAGATTATTCATCGGGACTTTTTATTGTGGGAGACAAAAGAGCGTTTTGATGTGATAATTGGTAATCCCCCTTATGGTATTCCCAGTTTATCGGACCACTATACCATAAAGGTAGATAATGAAACAAAGAAAAAATATAAGCAGCTCTATGAAACCTGGTATGGAAAGTACAATGTATATGGAGCTTTTATAGAAAAATCAGTAAAATTACTAAAAGAGGGTGGGCAATTAATTTTTATTGTTCCAGCAACCTTTATGATTCTTGACGAGTTTAAGAAACTTCGTGAATTTTTAGCGGGAAATGGAGAAACAGAGATTATTTATATGGGCTCTGGTGTATTTAAGCCTGAAGCTAATATTAGTACAGTAGTATTAAAGTTTAAAAAGTCACCTCTTGAAAAGAACAAGCTACTCTTATATGACTATGATAATGGAAAACTAAAATTGTTAACTGAAAATGAGAATTGGATGGGAAATCTTGTTTTATTTTCTACAGAATTCAGCAGAAAAGTGGATGAAATTTGCAGTTTTCGCATTGGTGATATATATACTATAAGGATTTCTCCCAGAACACCGGAAATTAAGCATAACCCAGATGTCATAAAATCTAAAGATTATGCGAAAAATAAGAACTTTCTCCCAATCCTCAATGGCAGAAACCTTAAAATAGGGGAAGTTATATATAAACCAATTACTGGATATTGGATTGAATCTTCTAAGAAAACAAAACTGAGAGGGTTCTTTGATAAGCCACATATTGTTGTGGGTTTGGGATACAGAGGCAATGGGCAGGTTGGTGCAGCTTACGATTATAAGGCATATCCATGGATGGGAGACGTGTATCATTTACTGAGAAAGCGCACTCTGGTTAATTTTGGATTTGATCTTACTGAGGAAGAAGTTGTATCTTTCCTTAATTCTGAAATCGTTAAAAGATATGTAAAAGATGTGTTTAGGGATATAACTTATCATTTTAACATAACACAATTGAAACTACTTCCTTTACCAACAAAGAAAGAGCTGGAAAAATTAAAGGTAGTGTTAATATGACGAGAAACTGGAAAAAAGATTTGGCTAAATTTGAGAGATTCCTTGGAAATATAAATCTTCAGAAATATGCGCGTTTAAGAATGATTAAAACTGTAGAACAGGATCTTCCACGAGATTTATTGCCCCTTGAGATATACTATAGGTATTACTGGGATGCTACAGATTTTAAAGATTACGATGAGGTCTTTAAAATTTATTGGAGTGAAAAATTAAATCCATACATCTACGATTTTATAAAGAAATATTTTTATGGCTGTTCTTTGCAATTTGTGGAAGAAGGATTTAAAGCAAGATTGTACAGGATTTGGATGTCTATCCTAACACAATTTCATTTTCAATACTTGTGGAATGCGTTATTTGATGAAGAGTTAATATCCACACCGGAGTTAGATATGATGGGAATAGATGCAATTGTAATATTAAACAGTGTAAAAGTTGCAATTCAGGTTAAGAAAGTATCATATAGAAGGGAGGCATCAGATAGAAGATTTACAAGAAGACAACAGCGTCATGCAGATATTGTTGTAGAAGTACCATACTTGGTAATCAATATCAATGAACTAAAGAACAGGCTTGCTAATCCACGGGTGAGAGAAAGTACGAAAACCAAGTTGCAAAGTGCTTTAGATGTGTTTAGCGGAAATTTTATTAAATTGGATAATGGATTTGTGATCTTCAAAAAGGAATACTTGATACATATACGAAAAGTAATACTCACGAAATTAAAAGCAATTGAGAAGGGCAAAAAGATAACCTATGATAAGGTTTTATCATGGTAAATATATTTCGGAAAGTGTTGAAAAATGCTTTCTATGTTGGGGATGTTTAAAATCCAAACTAAAGCATTTTGGGTGCTACGGGGTGTGGTTCATTTCTAATTTTAATTTGGAGCTTTATTATGTGGAATAAGAAAGAAACAGAGCATTATATCTTCCATTACCACAAAAACTCCTTTGCGGAGAAAAATATTGATGAAATAGTATCATTTCAGGAGAGGTGTTATAGTTACATTTGCAAGGTTCTAAAAGTAAAAATGGACAGAAAAATCCAGTATTTTCTGTGTGAGTCGCCAGAGGAAGTGGGCAAAATGTACGGGGACAATGAACCTGCAAATGGAGCTACTAAAATGCCCGATAAAATTTATGCGGTATATAATGAAAAACTAAAAATTGTTGGAACCCATGAAGATGCGCATATAATATCTTATAATACACTCGGGAACCCCAAACAGGCTTTACTTCGTGAAGGTCTTGCTATGTTTTTTGATAAGCTATGGTGGGGAATACCAAATGAAGCCTGGGTACAGGTTTTTATAAACAATGGGTT
>WAPD01000100.1 GCA_015520875.1 Microcaldota archaeon | reverse complement strand
TTAAGGCTTAATGACATTGTTTATGATTCTGAAAGAAGCGCTTTAATCTTTGGATTGATAAATCCCACAAGCAATATAGAATATGCTACCATAGAAGGAAGGATTTTTGTGGATGGAGAACAAGTAGATAGCTTTTTAACACCATTGGCAAGGTTTGATAGCGGGGAAAGTAGGGCAATAGTTGTTCCATTAAATATCTCTAAAATTAATTCTAGAAACATTACTGTAGAATACATTATAAGGTATGGTCTTTATAGGAAGTCTTTGGATAAGGCAATTACAGGTAGGAAAAATGTAGTTATTGTTAATTATGTAGACCCTGCCCAAATAAATGTTTCAGCAATACATTATGATTTTAACAATAAGCAATTGGTATTCTTAATTGAAAATATAGGTGACAAAACAGCCTATGTTTTCCCTAAGATTTCCTACTATGAAGAGGGTAGAAAGCGCATCATTAAAGGACAACTTCTAACTTTGGAACCTGGTGAATCTGTCCAACAAACCTTCTTCCTTGATTATAAGAATTCCACCATCTACATGGAATTTTCCTATGGTTCCAAGCCAGGTCTTTTGTTAAAGACCCTCTCAATTGAGTATCATATAAGGGAAGAATTGCCTTGGTGGTTGCTATTGTTATTACTATTGTTGTTGGTAATTGTATTGTTGCTCGTTATATTTTTATTTATTAAAAAGAAAAGAAAAGAAAGCGAAGAGGTTGAAGGGGATGAAGAATGATTTGGTTTTTTCTTTTTCTTGGCATTATATATGCCTTTCCCATGTATTTTATAGAGGCCCGGGACTCTGGAGGCAATAATGTTCTATCTAGAGTAAATCGTTCTGATAATATATATGCTACCGGTGGTTCCAACTATTGGGTAAATGGAACCTATACATTGCCTATTTATAGCACAACTCAAGTAGACCAGGTTTTAGCAGGATGTGAGTTTTCTGGTATCTCAACCAGCTTTTGGTTTATATCTCGTGTTTCATTAGAATGGTTTAACAGAACAAGCAATACGTGGCAGCAAGTTTGTAGTGTAACTGTCTTATTAAGAACAAATGACCAATGGCTTGTTTGTAACGTTACTCCTCAATACTATTATGATATTGAAAATTTCCAAGACTTAAGCGGAACTACAATGTATCTAAGATGTAACATGAGATCTTTATTTGGCTCTGGGACATCTAGGATCGATGCTTTGTTAACAGATGCTCAAGCCTCTATCTGTGGTGTTGTTAACACTCCAGGGAATTATATCATGGTTAGAGATATCTATGGAGCCACTCAAAATGTTTCAACACCTTTCCCTGGAAAAGCCTGTATTATTATTAATAGCAGCAATGTTCATGTGGATTGTCAAGGTTATACAACATCAGATGTTGGAACTCCTGGCACAACTTATGGTATCTGGGTTAATAACAAGAACAATATATCATTTAGGAATTGTAATATTACTAATTACACATATAACATGATGTATGATAATTTCTCTTCTAACATAACTTTGATTAACAATAGTTATAATCTCTCAGATGGAGCAGATATAGGTCTAAACTGGTTTACAGAAGGTGTTTGGATAGAGAATTCCACATTTGATAGGTCCCAACACGGAATCTATTTAATAAACAACGTAAGAAATGTTACCTCTATTGGGAACCTTTTCATAAATGGGAACACTGGAATTAGAATGTACCAGAGCAATGATACTTTAATTCAGAGAGATAGGTACTTTAGATTAACCGGCAAAGGTTTTACAGGAACTTTAGTTAACAATTTGTTGATTAATCTATCTCGTTATTCTGATGTTGGATTAATGGGGATAGAGGTTAGAGAGTCTCAAAATATATCAATAAATACTTCGACAACAGACACCTCTCCTTATGGTGTGGTTCTAGTTAATACTAATAATTTTACTATATTAAATACAAGACATGCTTCCCATGATGTAGGCATAAATATTCGAGGGTCCTCCAATGGTTTTGTAAATAATAGTGGAATAACTTCTATTTCCACAGGGGTTATTGTTGAAAACTCTTCAAATATCTCTTTAGACCATTTAGATATTTCTAGAATTGGAAAATATGGGATAGGGTTGCAAAATAACTTTGATACAATAATTATTAATAATTCCAGAATATACGATGGAAATCCTGATTATGGAATTATGGTGGATTCCAATGGAAATAATATAACATTAGAGAACCTTATTC
>WAPD01000099.1 GCA_015520875.1 Microcaldota archaeon | reverse complement strand
GTGTATAAGAGACAGTTTTAACAACCTTTAACAAATCAACCTCTGTTTTCAATAGTTCTTCTAATAATGCAGGATCCTCTTTAATTAATTCTATCGCGCCCAACAACAATATCCTTCTGTTTTTAATATTTGAAATGAATCTATCTAATGGAAGCTTTTTTCTTTTCAACAAATCCAATATAAACATAAAAAAAGCAGCAGGAGACATCCCAAATTCTTCTTGAGAAGTTTCAATCTTCCTAGCAGCCCATTCTATAAAACCTTCTGGAATCTGGATATTTTCATCATAATGTGCAGTAAACACAACATCATAATACTTTTTGAAAATATTATCCTCGGATAATGGGTCTCTATCGCTCTTCACGTTTTAATATCTCTTTAAAAGATTTAAACCCTATGTTTGAAATTAACTCTTGAGGGGATAAAAATGGTAGAAGGAATAGTAAAAGAATTGGATAGAATATCTTCAGAACCTGGGTTGCCAAAGAATGTAAGGCAAGCTTTACAATCTGCAAAAGAAATCCTTTTAGAACAAGAAAAGGAACTATCTGTTAGGGTTTCGTCCGCAGTCTATGAACTGGAAAAAACCATAGATGAACCCAATTTAATGCAACATACAAGAATAGCAATATTGCAAGTTATAAGCGCATTGGAATCCATTAGAGATAATGTATAGATTAACAGAAGCAGCAGCCCAATATCTGGAAAAATTAACTCCTGAAGAACAAGCCTACATCAGGGAAAAGCTTTTGGAAAAGCCGGTTAAGGGCTTTGTTACTGCCGACCATTTAGTGGAGATTTTAAAAGAAAGAACAGTTATTAAAAAATCTGATTATATTTATGCTAAAGATATAGATCCACAATTGGAACTTTATGAAAACCGTTATAGCGCTTCTAACACCAAAACAACCTCTTCATTAGAAGACTTCATTAAATATTTTAGAAATAGGTTTGAGCGCATTAAAATCATGTTTAATCAGTTTGATGAAAAGTACCCATCGGTTGAATTAAAGGATTTAAGGGAAAAACAAAAATTCTCTGTTGTTTGTATGGTCTATGATAAAGGAAAAACCAAAAACGGCCATATTTCATTGACATGTGAGGATTTAACAGGAATGAAAACCTTTATTGTAAAGAAAGATTCTCAGATTTATAAATGGGTAAGTGAAGAGGTTATCAAAGATGATATTGTTTTAATAAAGGGAACCTGGATTGGCAATATTGGAATTGTAGAGGATATAGAGTTCCCAGACATAAAACCCCAATCCCTTCCTAAAATAGAAGACGATATTGGAATTTTATACATTTCAGATACACATTTTGGGAGCAAATATGTTTTGAAAGATGCTATTAAGAGATTGGTGGATGCTTTGAATGGAAAAAATGATTTGCTTGGAAAATACAGAACCCATATTAAATATATCATGATAGGAGGGGATAATGTGGATGGTATTGGAATCTACCCAAGGCAAGAATTGGAACTAGAAGAATTAGATATAGAAGGACAATATAAACTATTCAATGATTTTTTAGAGCAAATCCCCGATTATATAGAAACTGTCGTTATTCCCGGAAATCACGATGCTGTTAGAAGAGGGGAACCTTCTGAACCCATAGACAAATCTTTAATATCTGCAGATGTCCATCTGTTGCCAAACCCAGCCTATGTAAAAGCCCATGGAATTCTCCATCTATTATACCATGGAACCTCAATAGATTCTTATATCTCTCAAATTCCAAGATTATCCTATGAGGATCCTGTGACAGTAGCTGTGGAAATGCTTAGAAGAAGGCACTTATCTTCTTTATATGGTTATAATCCTATTACACCTTTGCCAATGGATTTCCTCGTTATAGATATGGTGCCCCATGTGTTTCAAACAGGCCATATCCATAAAATAGGTGCAAAGAAGCATAGGGGTGTAATTGTGTTGAATTCAGGAGCATTCCAAGCCCAAACACCATACCAAGCAAAACAAAACTTTGTCCCAACTCCTGGAAAAATCTTCATGTTCTTGCCAAAACAACCTAAATTCTTCCAAATATCCTTAATAAATTAAAACTCTCTCACATAAATATAATTATGGCCACAAAATTTTCTAAAGACACAGCACTTTTGCTAAAAGATGCTCAAGAGCACAAAGGCGGTTTAAAAGGAATAAGAGAAAGAAGGAAGATTGCCCTTCAAATGCTCAAGGAGGGAACTCTTTCTAAAAAAGATAGGGAAAACTTAGAATGGGTTTTGAGAGAAAATCTATTTGCAGCTCTTTTAAGAGGTCTAGATAGAAGAGGATTTTTATATATTCCTAGAGGGGAAAATCCTAAGGTTTTATCCTTGAAAGGAGATGGTGTTAAAACCTGGATTCCTTTAAACGTAGAAGGGGACTTTGAAAGTGAAACAATTTCCTTTCTCCATACAAGAGAACCTATCAATAATCCCTACCATTATCACAAAGTTCCAGAGTTTGTTTCTGTGTTCTTAGGCTCTGAGATTGTTTATGTTCCATTGGTAAGTAAAACATTAAAGTCTACAGGAAATGTAGTGGAAAAAGAGATAAGAGCAACCACCGGAACCTCCTATTTGGCAGATGCAGGAGTTGTCCACAGAGCACTCACAGAACCTGGAGAATATGGAGCTTTGGTCACTAAAATAAGCAATTTCGATGAAAAATATAACATTGATTTAAATGAGTATTTTAAAATGGGCTATTTTGAAAGGTTACGCAGGGGAATAAAAAGAGTAAATATGGTTGATGAAGCTGTTAAATTATATAAAATGAGGATTATTCCAGAAGGGGCTGATGAGAAAACTTTAACACAGATTATTTCAGAGTTCCCAGGTTATAAAGAAGGGGTTGATTTAAGGTCTCCTGAATTGGGCATTTTATCTAATCTAACAATTGTAATGCCTTTAGGTCCGGTAAAAGCCAAAGTGGGCTTAGAAGAGCTTATGTTAAACCATTATGATCTATTGGTGGTCTATGATAAATTGCCTTTGAAGATCGAGAGATTAGAAGAGGGTCCTTTATATGTGTATTATAAAAAACCTTCCTATCCTGTAGATACAAGGGTGGCTTTGCCCTTTGTAGCAGCTGCTAGCAATATATAAAAAGCTAACTCTCTAAACATAAAGCATGTTTATATTTAACCATGCTACACTTTACCTTATTTTAACTTTCTTTTATATAATTCCAGCTCTAGCAATAGCCATTTCTTTCAAAAGATTTACTTTCTTGGAACGCTTTTTATTAGGGTTGCCAACAACGTTTATCCTTTTTGGAACCTTGTTAAGCATTATCGGATTTTTACTAGGACAAGTTAACTACATTTCAATAGGTTTAAGCTATTTGTTAATGCTTGGAATTATTTATTGGTGGGGTAAAAATAACTTTGAGATCCCTGATTTTAAAAAAATAATTTCCTCCCTTCAAGATTATAAAAACAACATGGAGCTTTGGGCTGTATTAGGAGTTTTATTGATAGCTTCTTTAGCCTTCTTAATAAGGATGTCTTCTTTTTCCCCTATCTACATAGAATTTGACCCATATTTCTATTTAGAAGGGGCTAAAATGCTTCTAAAATATGGAGTAATTCCATTAAGCGATGATAGTGCTTGGTATCCTTATAATAAAAGCACCCATAGAAGCCCACCCATTGTTCATTATACTATAGGCTACTGGGATTTCCTATATTCTAGTTTAAACAATGTCAACATGTTAGATAGATATATCTTATCTGCTGTAGCTAATTATTACCCTCCTTTAATGGCCATGGGTATTGCTATAATGTTTTATTTTATAGGGTATTCATTGACAGGGAATCGTTGGATAGGTTTGGGAATGTCCATTTTTGCAGCCTATGTGCCTATTTTTATCTTTAAGTTCATGTCCGGAGTATTTGAAATGCAGCCTTTCAACTTCTTTATATTTAGCTATCTTTCTGGGATGCTTGCCCTTTATGTGAAATATAAAGAAGAAATCTTTAAGCATTGGCTTGGTCTTGGAACATTGGCAGCTTTAATAGGAGCTGTGGCAAGTCCTGCCATTGCCATTTATCTAACCTTAGCATTGTTGATCTATGCTTGGAAAAATAATGATGACATGCCTTTGTACGTGTTTTTGGGATCTTTAATCGGAGGTCTTTGGTTGTTTGTTTATACAGGTTCTTTGGCAAAACTAAAATATTCTCTATTGCTTCTAGTACCAGTAATATTGCCAAGAATAAAATCCTACTATGAAACCTTGGTCAAGAAACATGGTTCCAATGTTGTGATTGCTTCATTTATTTTATTGATAATCGGAGCATGGGTCTTGCATAATTTCTTCGGGAGCATTATTTATTCTGCTTTGGTAGCAGCCCAATATAACACACCTTTGGAGAGAACAATTCAAGAACAAGCATTAGCAGGACCTTCTTTATCAATGGTTGGAACAATGGGAACTCCTGCAAGTGTTTTCTTACAATCCCAAAATCCCCTATTAAATCTTTTTGGATACCTGTATGTTATATTAACAATCCCTGGAGAAATCCTAAATCTTTTAATAAGTTTAATTATCTCCATATTGCAGTCTTTTGGATTGAACACAACGTGGTACCCTAAGGAGCCTTCCCTAGCTTATGGTATTACTGCTGTGGCAATTTTATGGATGTTTTGGGAACTCTATAAAGTTTTCATAAAAAATCAAGATCCTTCTCCTGAATTAATAGTAGCAATAGGTGCTGTTCCATTATTGATAGGTTTGATAAAGGCGAAGTTCCAGATCTATTTCATCTATGGATTTTTATTGTTTTTATCTTATATACTTGTTAAGCTGGGGAAATATGTGAAACACAGGGATGCTCCGTTGGGAATTGCTCTGTTATTGATAATATTTGCAGGATATGGGTTCCTAACAAATATCTCATTAACAATGGCCTCTTTTGTTCCAACCTATGGAAATAATCCATCTCAAATGGGAGATTTATTCCAATTGTTGTGTGCATCAGGTCAATCACAATTCTGTAATGTTTCATTAGAAGATTTACCCATTACATTACAATACAATGCTCAATTGTGTCAATATGATTTGTTCCAAAAATATGGACAAAATTTGGATACAGGAAAACAAATTAGAATACAGATAGCTTGTAACTATATGCCACCCGAATGGCTAAATCCAATGGAATGGATTTACAAGTTCACAGAACCTGATTCTAGGATTATCTCATGGTGGGACTACGGACACTGGATTAATTACTGGGGGGAGAGAAAAGCAGTGATAAGAAACGAACATAGTGTGTTGAAAATGATTTTAGATACAGCATATGCCTTTGTGATGGGTAATGAAACAACCTTGCGGAACACTATGAATAAATATGGTTCTAATTATGCGATGATAGATAGGGAAATTGTTATGGGAAGCTCTGAATTATTTGGAGGTAAGTTCTTTGCTTTGAATTATCTGGCATGTGCTGATGCTAATCAAACCTCTGTTGAACATGAGCCTATGACAAGCGTTTGTGAGTGGAAGAATTTATGGGAAGTTATTAGAATGGACCCTACTCAAACCTGTACCATAAATGGAGTAAGGCAAGGTTATGTTGGTTATGTTAGGGATATTAAAGGAACAACGGGCAATGTCCAACCAATATGGGTCAAGAAATATTGTATAACACCTAATGACGGTTCTTTGAACATCTCTAGATTAAAAACACCTTTGGCAAAAGCCCTATTGGTACAAGCAAATCCACAAGTTATCTACATTGCTTATAAGTTAAATGAAACAGACCCAGCTAAGAAACTACAAAAAGCCCTATTGGTTCCAATAGCAGATAATGCCTTTGTTTCATTATATCTAAAGGATAAAATGTGGTATGTAAACGGGCAATGGGTTGACGGTTATAACGATAGAACAACAAGGTTCTATGATTCTGTGTTGTATAAAGCCTATGTGATGGACCACATGGATGGATTTAAACAAGTTTACAATAATGGTTATGTAAAAATCTATAAGTGATCTATTCTATAATTGGGATCTGGAACAACAGGCAATTCATCCTTTTTTCCTTTTTTAAACAATAAGTAACCAGTGTAGGCAATCATAGATCCATTATCTCTGTTGAATTCATTGGGTGCTCTATAAACCTTAACATCATATAATGCTTCAAACTCTTTTAACATCTCATTCAAAATTTTGCTTTGGGCAACTCCTCCACATAGGATGATTTTTTTGGCATTATAAGCAAACATAGCCCTTGCCAATGTTTCTAACAACATAGCATAGCTCGTGTGCATTAAAGAATATGCTAAATCTCTCTTATCATATTTGGAACTAAGCCTTTTGAAGTGTGTTAAAATACCTGAAAAGGTTGTGTGCATTCCCTTAACTGTGTATGGCATTTCTATATATTGTTCATGGGATAAAGCTAATTGTTCCAGTTCACTTGCATTCTTTAAACCTATTTCACGAGCCGCCTTATCCAACATATTTCCTATTCCGATATCTAAGGTTTCTCCAACCACCTTGAGTTCAGGCAAATAGATAATTTGAGTGTTTCCACCACTTACATACAAAGCTATATCTCCCTCAACATTATTTACATATTCCACTATTTTGATATGTGCATAGCCGTGGTTACTCCAACAATTGGAACATTCAATCGTGAGCTTAAATAGTTCCCCATTGCTACTCCAAAGCTCAAAGGAGCCCCTATCCCAGGGCCTTTTGCAACAGCTATTCCTTCAATATCCTTTAATGTTAATTGGGCTTTTTCCAAAGCCTCTTTTAAAACATCGGGAAAGACCTTTGCATGATGTTCCACTAGATCTCTTGGCAAATAAGGTCCTTGAAATGTTTTATAAACATTGGCTTTAATTCCATTATCAAATATTCCAATTCCCAAGGTGTGGGCTGTTGATTCTATCCCAAGGACTTTCATCTTTTCCTCACCTTCCTTTTTTTCTTTGAATTCTCTTTCAGTTCCTCTATAAATATGGATAATTTCCTTCTTAACCTTTCCATTGTTTCATTATATTCGCGATGCCTTGCCCCTAAGTACCAAGTTACTATTGATGAAAAGAATACAATAGCTGTTGCTAGGGAAATGGTATTGAAATGGAACAAATCTTGGAACTGGTCTGCCACGAGCATGGCAAATTCTCCAGTAGGTGCCGATAACAATGCAAGTAAAGCTCCTATCTTAGGTGGAACGCCCAATAATGTTAATCCTAAAGAATGTATCAAAACCCTAACAGTTATTATCACAATCAATAGAATTGCTATAG
>WAPD01000098.1 GCA_015520875.1 Microcaldota archaeon | reverse complement strand
GGTAATAAGTTTGACCTTTCTGTGTTACCTGATGGAAAAGGAGTAACTCCAGGTGTTAAAGGATGGTTAGTGAAACTTAGCCCTTATGCTACAAAGGAGATGAAATGGGTTTCCTATCGAGTAAAACCGATGAGGCTAACAGAGGATTTGTTAGTGGATGTGGGATCTGTAGAAATTACTTCATCACCTTCCTCCACTTCCTTTGTACTTGCAAAAGGTGATTAACATGGTACAAGGATATGTAGAACCTCAAACCCATCAAGAGGTTGATACTCAAAAACCTGATTTAGGACAGGATTTATTAGGAAATGATTTGGATAACACATTAGATTCGGGTAAAACAGATAAAACCTCTCAAGAAAAACCTCAATTAAAAAACATAGAAGATGTTCATGAAAAATTAGATGAAATAGACCAACTTATAAGAGAGGGAAAATGGGAGGAGGCTCAAGAGAAGGTTAATGAACTATTAAAGGAATTGGATATTAATGAGAAAACTCACATCCCACCCCAGACCCGTAAATACCTATCCACTCAACTTTCCTCTATAAAAATAAGGAGAAATAAAATTTCATGCAGTTTAATGCTCTTCTAAAAACCTAGAGAGCCATTCTATTGTGTGTTTTATATCCTTTTTGGATGCCATTTCATTAAATGTATGTATATAGCGAATAGGTGTTGAAACAGCTATAGATGGAACACCCGATTTTAAATTAAATAAATTGGAAGCTTCTGTTGCAGAGCTTTCCGTTATTTCCAATTGATATGGAATATTGTTTTCCTTGGCTATTGAAATAAATTGTTTCACTAGGTTCCTATTTGCAACATTTCCTATTGCAGAGATTTCAGATACTGTTAAAGCAGGTCCTTTATCCAATGAAAGTGTTTTCTCGCCTCCTGGAACATCGTTTGCTCCTCCAACATCCACCGCTATAAACAAACTAGGTTCCAAATCCCAGGAAGCTAACATAGCCCCTTTTCCCTCATGGGACACCTCTTCTTGCACAGACCCCATCAAAACAACATTTTCCGGCACCACTGAGGCAAGCTCCAACAACACATAACACCCTATTCTATCATCCAAGGATTTTCCCTGAATATATTTAGAGGTTTCATGGAACGTTCCAACAACACCGCCAGGATCTCCAGGCATCAAAGGCAATTCCTTCTTTGTCAAACCTGTATCTATAAAAAGATCCTTGGTTTTTATTTTATCCTTGGGTTCATCGCTTTCGTTCATTTGTACTATTCCTTTCACAGGTTCTTCCCCATAAATAACAACAGATTTCCCCAACAAATACCTAGGGTCATAACCTCCAAGCCTAACAAACCTTATAAACCCATCTTCATCTATGGATTTGACCATTATCCCTATTTCGTCCATGTGGGCAGATAAAACAATAGGATGTTTTTCCAAAGACCTATATGCTAATATATTTCCATGTTTATCCCTTTTTACTGTTAAACCTTTTTCCCTGAACTCCTGTTCCATTAGCTTGGCAACAGGTTCTTCATAGGTAGTGGGAGCTATTGTTTTAGATAATTCCCCTATCATTTTAATATAAACACATCATCATCTGGATGTCTGTATAGAGGTTGTTTCAATCTCTTTTGGTCCAACACATGTCCTATTATCCCTATAGACCTGGCCAATGCAAACAACCCGTTCACATAACCTATTTCAACTATTTCCCTTATCTCATCCTCTGAGAAACCCGCCTCATATAGCATATCAAGGAAAATGGCTCCTATTGTTCCATCCACGTTCAATATCAATTTCTCGGATTTTTTAAGTGTCTCTTGTTCCACTCCCAATGCATATTTCAAATACCTTGGGTTTTTAATATGGGAAAATGCAAACTCTTTCATTAGCTCAACTCTTTTATCTGGATTATGTTTAGATTTTACCCTATGGCCGATTCCTGGAATTATTTTCCCTTGTCTTTTCATTTCTTCAACAAATTCCTTTGGACTTAATCCCCTATCGTGAGCATCTTTGAAATATCTAATAGCATCATCTATAGCACCTCCAAACCTCGGACCTATTGTTAACAATCCCGATGCCAAAGAGTCTATAACATCCTTACCTGCCCTTGCTGTTACTATAGCATTATGGGCACCTGAAACATGTGGTCCATGGTCTGCCAATACAATTAAAGCCAATTCTAAAAACTTTTGAAAATGCTCTGGTAGATCTCTTTTAAACCACAATAATCCTATAACCCTTCCAATGCCAGAATTCTCTTCTATCAATTGAGATAATGGGACGCCATTATAGGCTATTTCTCCATTTACTTCATAAGAGATAGAAGATGTTATAGACGTAGGTCTTCTTACAAGACCCTGGGCTACAGCTTTCTTGAAATCCAAAGGTGGTTTATTATAATGGCCTTCTTTTGGGACCAATCCTAGTTTTTGTGATTGTTCTCTAATAGCATCTTCCAATTGGGAAAACGTTTCAGGAACGATAATGCCTGCTTCTCTAAGGGCCTTCATCTTAGGCAATGCCTTTTCCTCATCTTTTCCTGCCTTAGCAGCAGCATGCCCAAATTGAACCTTCCAAGGGAATAATTCAGCAGAAGAACCGGCCACCCACATTATCAAAGGCTTTGTTATCTTTCCTTCTTTCTTTAACCTAGCTATCTCATATTCCTCTTTTCCACCTATTTCAGAAACAGCCACTATTAGCTTTACCTCTAGGTTTTTCTCATATCTTAGAATATGTTCCAACATGGTGCTACCTGGAAATACATCTCCTCCAACAGCAACACCTTCATTAACACCATCAGAGGCCCTTGCTATCATCCTAAACATCTCATTTAACAATCCACCAGACCTTGTTACCAAACCAACACTTCCAGGCACATATAAACGGGATTTTATCAAATTATTAACATCTCCTCCAACAACACCCGCTCTTAAAGCTCCTACAGTTAATGCTCCAAATGTAGCAGGACCTATTATGATTTTTCCTTTTTCCTTTGCCAGTTTTATCAATTCTTTCATTTCCCTTTCTGGCACGCCTTCTGCAACTATCACAACAACCCTAACAGAAGGATGTTCTAAAGCTATTTTTGTGGGTAAATATGCAGACCTGAAGCTCGCAAGATTTAATATAACCTGGGGATTGTGCTTATTTAATGCTTCTTTCAAATCTCTATATACTGGAACCATTATCTCCTTGGAACCATAGAAAGCCTTGTGTAAGGAATTGTTTCTATGGGCAACAGCAACTATGCTTGGGTCCCTGCCTATTAAATAATCATAGTCCAGAATTCTTTGTATAAAGTTAGGCTTTAGATTTATCACAAGCATTTTATCTTCTCTTGTAAACAACTTCATGCCTTTTTATCTAAGGCAAAACTTATAAAAAACCCTTGTAAAAATTCAGCAATAGACGAGCTAAAATGAGGTTTACACATAACAGGGATTTTTCCTCAGAAAACCCAAAAGTAATAACATTTGACTACAAGTGCAACAACAAGAAAAGACTTCCGTCCCTATTTATCCCTTTAGGAAGAGTAGCCCTGCCAGGATTCGAACCTGGGTCTTCGGGTCCAAAGCCCGACATCCTGGACCACTAGACGACAGGGCTTTCGTTTAGTTATAGATAAGAAACGGTTAAAAAACTAACGCTCAATCCACCTTTAATTCCTCCACCTTATAGCTCCATGCTCCATTTTCATCCCTTTCTTTTATTATTCTAATACGGGTTTTTCCAACCAATATTAGAGTTCCGCCTTGTTTTCCCTTTTCAAAACCCTTCTTTTTATATTCACCCGACAAGATTAGATAAAACAAAGGCCTATTTGGAAATGTGGAAACTCTAAAAGATCCTTTAGCAACAATTACCTTTCCAAAATCCAGATCCTGTTCTTTTTCCCCTTTTTCCTTTAAAGTTCCCCAAGATAAAGGCACAAATGTTTTGGGCCCATTAGAATGGAAAAACTCCATAGAGCCCCCTTTTATTTTCCTTATTTGTGGACCCATAATGATTAATTGTTCATAACCTTTTTAAGATTTTCAACCATAAAATAACACATGAAGCGACAAAAATTCTTCCCAAAACCAAGAGAGATTAATAAAAACGATCCACCGATTGTGAGAATCCTTAAGAAGCGTTATAATGAGAGATTGAAGGAAGAGCCTGAGTTCTCTTCTTTTGCTCATAAGTTAAGATATAAAAGATAAAGTGGGGATGCCCGGATTTGAACCGGGGTCACAGGCTCCCTAAGCCCGCATGCTAGCCAGGCTACACCACATCCCCTTTTTACCTAACCATCGACGCGCCATCCATTTTATTAAAGCCCAACAGATTTTGGCCCTGCCTATAGTCCCAACAAAGGCCTCAAATCTAAGACGAGAGCTCGGCTTTTATTAGTTGGTCCAACACATCCTTGTGGATGTATCTTTTTCCCCCTAACTTTATATGGGGAATGACATTCCTATCAACCCTTCTTTCAAAGGTGTTCCTCCTTATGTTTATACCGTAGTTTTTTAAAACATTAATGGCCTCAGATATTGTGTAATAATTTTGATGTAAATGAACCAAAGTATCTACAATATCCCTTGGAATATATCTTTTTCCATTTATTTTTACATATGGGATAGATTTTTTCTCAACCCTCCCCAAGAATGCTCTGTAGGTTAAACCAGTTACCTTCTTTAATCTCTTATAAGCATCCCTTAAATTATAATACTTATTCTCAAAATCTATTATATTGTCCAAAACCTCTTTTGCAATATATCTTTTTCTACCCATCTTTATTACAGGTATTTTTCCCCTTTCTATTCTACCGCTAAAACTCCTAAAAGTAATATTAACACCATGTTCCTTAAGATATTCATATGCCCTCTTTACAGTAAACAACTCATGAGGGTTGTCCATTCTCTCCTCCAATTCCTCTGAGATATCCCCTAAAATCTTTAAAGATTCCACATAACTTTTACCAACTAACTTATTGAGCACAGGGTCTTCAACAGCTTCTATTTGAAATTTTTTCTTCCTAGGCATAATTACCCCCATTATATATAGAGATATATCTTCTTTAAAACCTTACCATTCTCTTTATATATCCTCTTAGAACTCCTCCGGTTCCTCAAATTTAGACTTGATAAACCACACTATACCGCCCAATACAATGATACCCACTAGAGCAACAAGCCATGTTATATCTCCACCCCCTTCTTCTTTCTTTTCTCCTTCCTTTGGAGCCGTAGGTTCCACTATTTTAGGTGTATAATTTAACAACACACTCTTTATATTATCTTCTCTATCAAAAGCCTTCACAGACATTGTTCCCTGAATGTTTGGTACCCTATAGTAATAGGAAGAGCCTTTCACATCTATTGCAGGATAGATATCTCCGTTAAACCTTAGTTCCACTCTTTGAACACCAGATGCATATGTATTAGGATCCCAGACATCAAAGGCAAATGTCACATATTCGGTATCTGCCTTTATCACCCTAAAGTTCTTTACCTCAGGTGGTGTCACATCCAATATTAATTTCCTTTTAGAATAGGGCATTATTGAAACAGTTTTATTTTTCCCATCGCACACAACATATCCTTGGATTACAGGCTTAAAATCACTTATGTTTAATTCCCCTGTAAATGAAACAGATGTATTATCATAATAAAATACACAGCTTAATGGTTCCAATCTATCATTTAAAACCTCTAAGGAAAACCTGGACTTCCTAAATTCTATCTCATAATAAGAATCATTTTTAAGCACATAATTGAAATATCGCTTTATTCCTTTATAGGTTGCATAGCCATCCACGTATTTTGGCACAAAAGACTCAAAATAAGTTATATTTGGAAAAATATAATCTTTATATAAAATGAGTTTGGCAGGCACAGATACATTCCCTTCTTTAAACCTCATTTTCAATTTATATGCTTCTATTCTATAGAGATATTGCTCTGTTTTATTTCTCAAGGTTAGAATATAATCCCTGTACCATCTTATATGCCCGTTTCTAACTTCATAAGAATAAGTTTCATTATAGAGTGTTAGGTTAACCTTAATATCACAATCAAGCCCTGGCCAATATTTTTGAGTGTTATAAACCCTAAATGATACCAAACCTACTTCATTTGTCTTCTTAACAGGTGTCCATTTATACCTTTTAGGAGATACAGACCCATCTAATAAAAATTGCAATTGAACAGAAACATTTGGAACAGGTCTTCCCTGCTTATCCAACACCCTAATATTAATGGTTTCATCAAATCCAGGCTTACAGGCATCATAACCATAAGAAAGCAACAACAAAAGCAATATCCATATCATGTTTATTTTTCCCTAGTTTTCTATTTAAAGTTATTCTGATGTTGCCCTTGCAAAGGTTACTCTTTTTGTTATCCTCCTACCTGTAGAGGTTCTTGGCAACTCTGGCACTTTGGCACTCTCCAATCTTAAAATAGTTTTCTCATTACCTAGAACGATTTCTTGGTCTGCATTACAAATTGCCTTTAGCTCCCCTGTTCTTTTACTTATATTGTAAATTTTTACACCAGAAGTTCCCCTATGATGGATGGGCAATTGGCTAACAACCTTTCCAAACCCTCTCTCTGTGAACAAAGCAACCCTTTCATGTGTTGCAAGCCCCAATAGATTATCGCTTTTCATTGCCTTTACTCCTCTAGCGCTCCTTCCCATTACCCTAACTTCCTCAGATCTAAACCTAGCTGCCTTCCCATCTCTTGAAACAACCGTGATAGTCTCACCTGTCATATATTGGGCATCCAGCAATTGATCTCCTTCATTTAACCCAATTACCTTTAACACATTCCTTGTCATCCTTAATGTTACCTTTTTAATAATACCCTGCTTTGTTAGTAGAACAAGCTCTCCGTTTTCCCTATATGGCAATATTTTCAAAATAGGTTTTTCTATACCATATTTTGTTAGATATTGTCCTTTTGCCAATCTATCTTGCATTGGTAATTGCCTTGGAGAGAATTTAATTGCCTCTCCATCCTTTGTCAATAGAATAAGGGTTTCAAGCTCCCTTGCCAACATAGCTCCTTTTATCTCTTCCCCTAGGTTATATCTAGTTCCAGAGGTCCCAACCTTTCCAACAGGGAACTCTGGCACCTTCTTTATCATTGTCTCCCCATAGATAATACCAACAACTATGTTCTTTGCTATATATTCACCTGTTTCATCTGTTACCTCGGTTCTTCTAATCCTTCCATAGTTCTTTTTTATCTCTAAAAGCTCTCGCTTTATCTCCCCTTCCACATCTTTTAAGATATTTTCTTGATGGGCTATCTTGGCCTCTAGATCCTTTTTCTCCTTTTCCAGCTTCTCCCTCTCTGTCTTCGCCAATGTCCTTAAAGACATGTTTAAGACAGCTTCTATTTGCTCCCCATTCAACCCTATAGAACCCAATTTCTCCCTTATCTCTTCTATTGTCTCCCCATTTCTAATTGTCTCTATTACAAAGTCTATGTTATCTATAGCTATTAACAATCCATTTATTATATTAACGCGTTTTTTCCATTTTTCAATAAAGTAATGGGCCCTTTTTGTTATAACCTCTTTCCTAAACTTAATCCATTCTCTTAATATTTCTTTAATGCCCATCAACACAGGCTTTCCATTTACCAAAGCCACTTGCCTTACATAATAATTCTTAGAAAGATCAGTGGAATAGATTAATTGTTGGGCTATTTCCTCTGGGTCTTGGGACTTATGGACACCTATCTCTATTTCTATTTGCTTTGTGCTCTTATCCAAAATGGTGGTTATTCCCTGTATTTTATTGCTATCTTTTAAATCCAATATTTGTTCTAAAATACGGGCCTTGTTTGTTTGATATGGAATATCTGTTATTATAATTTTATGGTCTTTAATGTAATAAGAAGCTCTTACCTTTACTGTCCCCCTACCTGTTTCTAGGTATTGCCTTAATTGAGATTTATTTACAATAACACCTCCTGTTGGGAAATCAGGTCCTTGAATATAATCCAATGGATCCTTATTATCAATTAAAGCAATAGTGGCATCTATTATCTCCCCTAAATTGTGGGGCAAAATCTCTGTGACCATTCCAACAGCTATACCAGAACTTCCATTTACCAATAAATGAGGAAATGTAACGGGCAATACAACAGGTTCTTTTAAAGAATTATCAAAATTGGGTCTCCATTCTATTGTATTATATTCAATATCTTTGAAGAATTCTTCAGCTATTTTAGATAGTCTAACCTCAGTATATCGCATGGCAGCCGGTGGGTCTCCATCTACGCTACCAAAATTACCCTGCCCATCTACCAATGGGTAATTTAAAGAGAAATCCTGTGCCATCCTAACCAAAGCATCATAGATGGCCGCATCTCCATGTGGGTGATATTTACCTAAAACTTCTCCCACAACTCTTGCAGATTTCTTATGAGGCTTGTTATACCTTAATCCTATTTCATACATTGAATAAAGAATTCTCCTTTGTACAGGCTTCAATCCATCCCTAACATCTGGGATAGCCCTTGAAACAATAACACTCATCGCATAGGTTAAATAGCTCTCTTTCAAATCATCTTCTACAGGTATTTTTATTATCATGATATCACACATCCAATTCCTTTACAAGGTTAGCGTGCTTTATTATGAATTCCCTTCTAGATTCCACATCTTCCCCTAACAATAATGAAATCAAATAATCGGCTTGTTCTGCATGTTCCAATGTCAATTGTTTTAGGTTTCTGGTTTCTGGGTTCATTGTTGTTTCCCATAATTGGTCTGGGTTCATTTCTCCAAGTCCCTTATAACGTTGTATTGTTGCTTTCTTTCCTTCATGCTTTTTTAGGATTTCCTCCTTTTCCTCATCCGAATAGGCATAATAATGCTTTCCCCCGATTGTAATTTTATATAAAGGAGGCATGGCAGCATATACCCTTCCTTGTTCCAATAAAGGTCTTGCATACCTATACAATAAAGCTAATAGTAAAGACCTAATATGGCTGCCGTCTACATCAGCATCTGTCATTATTATAACCTTCCCATACCTTAACTTTTCCACATTTCCCTTAAAATCTATCCCAAGGGCAGCAAAGATATTCTTTATCTCTTGATTTTTTATTATTTTATTGATGGTGGATTTCTCCACATTTAAGATCTTACCTTTTAATGCCAGTACAGCCTGTGTGAATTTATCCCTACCCATTTTAGCAGAACCACCTGCAGATTCTCCCTCAACTATAAACAGTTCCGTTCTTTCCCTATCGGATAAAGCAGCATCTGCCAGTTTACCAGGAATAATAGACCTCTTCATGGAGATTTTACTTTCTTCTATTTCCTTTGCTCTTTCAATAGCCTTCCTTATTTTATAGTTTTCAAGAATTTTCTCTATCAGAGGCTTTGGGTCATATTTATACAACCATTCCTTTAGCTTATTGTAGAAAAAGCTTTCTACTTTTCCTTTTATCTCAGGATTGTTTAGCTTCCATTTGGTCTGCCCTTCAAATTGAGGGTTTGGAATATAAATGGATAGAACTAGAATTAAATCCCTTTCTATATCATCCCAGGTTATCTTAGTTTTCTTTCCTTGTTTTGAGAGATAATCGTTTATGGCTTTTACAAAAGCGCTCTTTATTCCTGAAAAATGCGTTCCGTCATAATTCTTTATGTTATTTGTATATAATAGAACTTTTCCTTCTGTTTTAGAATGGGAAAATGCCACTTTAATCCAATCATCCTCAAAATAAACAGGTTCATATAGAACATCTTGGGGCTTGAATAATTCTAAAATTCCTTTTTCAGAATGGAATATCTCCTTTTCTCCATTATATTCCAGTTCCAGGGTTAGACCTTTACATAGAAATGAAAGTTCCTTTAAACGTTCTCTAACCCACTCAGGGTCAAAGGTTAAATCCCCGAAAATCTCAGGGTCAGGTTTAAAGGAAACAGTTGTTCCAGTTTCCTGTGTCTCTCCGATAACCTCAACATCCGTTATAGGAACTCCTTTTCTATATTTTTGCCTGTAGATCTTCCCATTTCTCTTTGAGATGATTTCCATCTCCTCAGAGAGGGCATTAACAACGGTTACACCCACTCCATGCAAACCTCCGCTGTATTTGTAGCTCTTTCTGTCAAATTTACCTCCTGCATGCAATGTTGTAGCTATCAATTCCAATGCACTTTTCCCCTTTTCTGGATGTATATCTACAGGGATTCCCCTTCCATTATCCTCTACTGTTGCTTTTCTATCCTCCAATTTTACCTTAATATAGTTGGCATAACCTGCCAAATATTCATCCACTGCATTATCCAAAATCTCAAACAACAAATGATGGAACCCCTTTTTACCTGTATCACCTATGTACATTGCAGGGCGTTTTCTAACCGCTTCAACCCCTTCCAATACTTTAATATCCTTTGCGCTATAGTCCATAAAAGTCACCTAACTTTTCCACATCGTGTTTTCTACCAAACACAATAAACCTTATATTATATTTGGAAAAGGTTTTTAATAGGTTTATCTCCCCTTCTGCCTCTATTTCCTTGTCAGATAATAATAACTTTGTCAGTATTGCTTTTACTAAGGTTCTCTTAGGACCATCATAATAAAATGTTCCATCCTCAACAATAATAGCTATTTCGGGATAATCTTCATAGAATTGCTTTAATTTCAATTTTAACAATTCCTTTTTAGGAAGGTTTAGCCTTTTGATAACGTTTTCATCTATCACAAATTCAGGATATTCATTTACAAACTTTTTTGCAAACCAATATCTCCATCCATAAGGGATCATCGTTAAACCATCTATGCTTACAGACCCATATTTCTTGATTTCATTCCTTACTTGGTCCCTCCAGAAAGGATAATTTGTTTGAACATCTTCATAGGTTTTCCTATATCTTGTTGATAGTTCCTCTACTTTCCTGATATATTCCTTTATTTTATTATAAACAGGGTACAAATTCTGGGATGTTTGTATTTCTGATTCTAAGGAATGAATGGGAATCGTGTTTATTTCCTCTAGATAATTGGAAACATCAACACCTTCCATCAATGCCTTTCCTATATCTTCTCTAAATTCATTTATTTTGGTTATCAAATCATTTAACAATCTCTTTAGCGTTTGTGGTGTTATCAATTCAGAATAGCTTACATAATATTCCTTTCCTCCGATTAATCCCTTTATTAAATCCTTTAT
>WAPD01000097.1 GCA_015520875.1 Microcaldota archaeon | reverse complement strand
TCTGGAGATTTTGAGTTATATGAAAACTATAATTTCACAGAAACATTAAATCCTGGAACATATAGATTTGATGTTGTTTGTGATGATGGTCAAAACGGTTATGATAGCGATAGTTCCACATTTAGAATAATCGTTCCAAATATCACAATAACCGGAAATCTTTCAAATAACACAACTCAAAATCTCACAAACGGGACATTAAACATTACTAACAACACATCAAACGTTTCCTTAAATGGAACAAATAACACAACAAGTCCTAATACTACTAATTCAGGAAACATTGTTTCCCATAACACTTCAACTGTATCATCTGGAGAACTAACAGGAAGGTCTGAAACTGAAGGGAGAGTCCTATCAAGAAATAATAATTCCGTCAATAAAACAAAACCATCAAACAAAACTTCTGAACAATCTTCAGAAAACACATCTATAAAAGAAACCAAACTAGAAAACATCAAAGGAACCGGGTCTGGGTCATACATAGGGGCAATAACTCAAACATTACCTTCCCTAACCCTTATAATACCTCTTTTGATACTTTTGATAGCATTGTTAAGAGTAGCACGCTTAGAGATCCGCGATAAATCCATAAAACTAAAAACACTATGGGGCAGTCCTCTAAAGAACGTTAAAGTAATTATTAATAAAACAACATTGGTAACAGATGAAAAAGGAGAGATAAAGACGCCTTCAAAATTGAGCAAAAAAGACATCAAAGTCCCAGGATATTTGTTAATATAGAGAGTCTTGTTCTAAGAATTCAGAAAGCATTTGGTAGGGCCTTTTGTTCCTTACTTCTTCTATCTTAGGATCCCTGCGCTTTGTCTTTATATAAATTGGAAATCTAGCATAACCGATTAACAAAGCCTCTCCAGGCACCAATGAAGGTATTTGTTTCAAAGCATTTGATGAAATATGCTCAGAAGTTTGGGAGATATATTGCAAATCATGGGGATTGGTTATTCTTAAGATGGTTTGCACATTCATTTGGGCTAACAATGTTTGGCTTAGATAAGCAGGTCTCTGCGATACAACAATCAAAAACATTCCAAATTTCCTCCCTTCCCTCGCTATTTTTTCTATGATCCTTCTGGAAAGTTTTGCTTCTGCATGCTCAGGAGCTAAATTATGAGCCTCTTCAAGCACCACTATTAAAGGAGGTATTTTGTTTAACCTTCTGGCCTCAAACAACCTTTTCAACAGTATATATGAATAAATAGATAATTTTCGGTTGTCTGATACCTCAGAAAAATCAAACAATGTTAATGACCCTATTTTAATATCTTCCAAAGAAGGAAATGGTGTATCCTGAAACAGTCCCAATTGTTTTATTCTTTTTAGTCTCCATTCAAGGGCCTTTACCTCCTTAGATTTCTTCTTAATGCCCTCTACATAGGTTATAAGCTCATCCAAGGATTGAAAATTATTGCCTTGAATTAAGGATGTCAAAAGATATTCAATTGGCTCGGTTGTTCCAACCAAATCCCTAACAATACCGGGTTCAAATTCTTCAAAGCTCAGTTTTATCCTATGGTGGGGATAAACCATCGTTCTTTTTCCATATTTTTTCTCAAAACCCAAATATTCTCCATGAATGTCCAACAAAACAATAGGAAACTCATTTCCTTTTTTCATCAATTCATCAATAACAACAGAAACAAAATTGCTTTTACCCGCTCCCGACATCGCCAAAACAGATAAATGCTTCCCTATCAATTTTTCCACATCCAAAAATATCTTTTCTTTATAGCCCCTTAGTGTTCCCACATCTATGGAATGCTCTTTTTCCAATATATTCAAGAGGTCTTTTACTTCTTCCAGAGGTGCCATAAAAACCTTGGAACCAGGCTCTGGCGGATAAGTTAATGGAACATATTTTTCTTCTTTTGTTGGGTCATAGTTCCCTAAAATTTCAACAGTAGCTATCCTCACAAGATTATCTTTAATCGGATAATGGTTCAATAATTCATCTCCTAAAACAAAGGCAAGTTGGTCCGATAGATGCTCATTTACAATCTCTATTTCGGAGATTTGTCCTAAAACAGTTCCAACCTTAACATAATCTCCAACCTTGGCTTTATCCTTTATAACAAATTGAAATTGTTTTGTATTAGCTCCTGAAATAACAAAGCCTATTTCCATAAATCCCTAACCTTGGAAAAATTACGGGGATTTTCTCCTTTTTCTAAAACGGTTCCTATTTGGACTATATCTGCGCCTGCTTCATAGATTTTCTTTAATTGCTCAGGTGTTTTTACACCCCCTGCAACAATATATGTTAAATTAGGTGCTGCTTTCTTAACCTTTGCAATAGCTTCTAAAGGCACATGAGAAGGAGCATTACTTCCAACATCTGATAAAAAATATTTATAACCTATTTCTTGGGCTAACATGGCAAAACCGGCCAACAATTTAGGCTTATCCTGAGGCACTAAATCAACTTCTCCAACCCAACCCACTGTTCCACCAGGTTCCACAACCACATAGGCTGTGGAAAGCAATTCTAAACCTATTCTTTTTAGCACAGGTAATGCCAACAATTGCACCTTTGTAATCCAATAAGGGTTCCTGGAATTTAACAAGGACATGAAATACATGGCATCTGCATGCGGAGTTATCGTTCCAATATTTCCAGGGAATAGAATAACAGGCAATGAGATCCTTTCCTTAATGCGCTTAACCGTTTCATCTAATAAATAACCTTGCACTTCTGTAGAACCTCCCACTAAAATAGCATCAAATTCAGCTTCATAGGCCTTTTCTGCAGTATTAACAGCATCATCTATAGAGGGATAATCTGCAGGGTCTATAACAGCAAACAACAGCTTTTCTCCTCTTTTTATCTTTTCTTGAATGTAGTTATGGACGCTCACACTTTACTTTAGAGGATATATTTTAAATCATTAAGCATAAAATCTAAGCATGGTAAAAAAGGAGATTAAAGCAATCGTTGAGGGTGGTAATGCTAAACCAATGCCACCATTGGGACCTGCACTTAGTGCTGCTAAGCTAAACGTAGGAGAAGTAATAAAAAAGATAAACGAGGCAACAGCTTCATTTAAAGGCATAAAAGTACCTGTTGTTATAAGGTACGAAGGTCAAGAATACGAAATTGAAGTCGGAGTTCCTCCAACCGCTGAATTGATAAAAAAGGAAATAGGAATAGAAAAGGGTTCTGGGGCTGCTGGAACAGAAGTTGCAGGAGACATTCCATTAGAAAAAATCATAGAGATAGCAAAGAGCACATATGGAAAATCAGAAGCTAAATCCATAAAGGCAAGGGTTAAAGAAATTCTTGGAACTTGTTTGAGCATGGGAGTAACTGTAGATGGGAAAAACCCAAGAGAAATAAATGTGGATGCAATAGAGGGACTATGATTTTTCTTTTTTTCCTCTCTTTGATATTTGCTGCTCCCATTGCCGAATATAATTTAGATAATGCTACTGCTTATAATTTCAAAATAGAAGGTTCTAAGATTTTGTTGGTAGCTTCTAATGGTTTACATGTTTTGTATCAAAATGGTTCTTTGTATCATTTTTATGAAAGACCTGCTATTATAACAGGTCCTGCTGTTTTTTATCCAAATTACATAATAGCTCCGGCCGGAGATAAATTGGTGTTTTTTACCATTAAAGGTATGGGTTATGAGAGTTTTACAAAACCTGCTCCTGCCATCCTAAGATACATCTATAGAAAAAATGGAACAAATTGGGGTTTTAACATAGATAGAGGAAAATTATATATTTATACTCTTGGAACAAATTTCAGCTCCATTTTAAACGAAACACTTTATAGGGGGGGTAGTAAAAGCGATATTAAATTAAGGGAGTTTCCTGGAGGATTTTTAATTTACAATACCTATCAAAACAAATTGAAAAACATATCTATTTTAACAACCGATACTATCTATCCTCTTTCCATATTACCAAAAGGGCCTATCACATTTAATGAAACACATTTCCTTATCCCATGGAATGAACACCTTTATGTGATCTCCTTTAACAACGCCTTCTATGATGACATTAGAATGAAAACAACAGTATATGGTGCAACATTCTATGACGGAAAACTATATGTTCACACTTATAATGAAAGCTCTGGAATGCCAATGGAGAACCCTATCTGGATTAACGCAATAAAATCAGGAGATATGTGGTTTATAGAAGGAGTAAATAAAACCTATCTTTATAAAGATATTATAAAAGGAGGTTATAACTTCAAGGGAAAACAAATCCAATTCTACAGACCTTTGAACATTTTTTACGTTTTAACAGACAAAAGTCTAGAGATATACACAGCACCTTCATGTTACTTTAATAAAAGAGTTTATCTAATGTATTGTAAGCCTATTAACATTTCCGGAAGCTATTTTATTTCCAAACCTACAATTGTGATAGACAATAAAACACTTCCTGGAGATCTAAAAAACAACATAGAGATAAACCCTAGAGAATATAGTTACGGAGAACATACCTTAAAGTGTTTATCCAGCTTCGGTAACTACAGAGAGATAACAGATACTGTGAGGATAGTGAGAACTTCCCAAGGTCCTCTTGATGAGCTAAACATAACTGTACAACCTTTAGAAGTAAAAGAAGGTGAATTAATATATGTAAGCGTTTATGACATGGACGGCAATCCGACAAACGCCATTCTAAAGGTGGATGGAAAAGGTTATAATGTGAAAGGGAACACTACATTGAATTTAACTCCTGGAATGCATTCATTGAACTTCACAAAAACCTGTTATAAACCATTTTCTGTTTCAGTGTTAGTTAAAGAAAAATCCCAGTTAGGAAACTACATTAGAATAGGTTTGGGATTAGTGTTATTGGCAATAGTTGGACTTTTGGCATATCTAAAATTTGTGAAAAAAGCCATCTAGACATTTCTTTTTGGATTTTTCTATTGCGTTCACTTTTATAGGCCCTTTCCCAAAAGAAGTGCCAAATAGAGGTTAATTCGGCAGGATAGATTCCTGTAAGATATTTTATAATGTGGTCTCGTTTAATTGGATTTTTCATTAAAGCTAATTTTCCAAAAATAACCCACAGGCTCCCTGCTTAATCAATCGGCCAGCTAAACCACTTCCACCCATTCCCATTATAGTGATTAGAGTTTGTAGTAAAGTCTTTTGCTGCATTAGTTACCTCCTTTATAAGGAAAGAGCTATAATTATAGAAAGGTAATCTTGGATATCATGGTTAAAATCAAACGTACAATGATATGGGACAAAAATAATTTAAACCCCAAAAGAGGAACTTTTTTTAAAAACAATGCCCTAAAAAGAGAATATGGAAAAAAACATAGGGGATTTTGATAGAGGGCTTAGGATAAGTTTAGCATTGGTGTTGATGGCATTTGGTATTGTATATGACCAAACATTGTTATTTATCCCGGCATTTGTTCTATTTGTAACAGGACTTGTGGGCACATGCCCTTTATACAGTTTATTAGGAATAACAACAAAAACCTATTTAGATTATCCAGCAGTGTCTCAGCCTAGCACTCCAGTAGCTGTTGAAATAGAAGAATCGATAAATGTAAACCAAGAAGAACCCAAAGAAGAGAAAAAGCCCGAACCAAAAACAGAAACAATAAATGTCTCAGAAAGGAGAAAAAGAAGGAAAGAACTATTTGAAGAAGATGAAGGAGAAACTTCTGTAGAGGAAGAAAAACCTGCACCTAAGAAGAGGAGAAGAAATGTCCGAAGAAAGTCTAAATCTAAGAAAGATTAAAGTCAAAAAAGATCCAAAACTCATAATTGCCCTACATTCCCCAGGACTTATAGGGAGCTTAGCTGGATTGACATTAATCCAAGACAAGGATTTCGAACATGTGGGGTCATTTAAAAGCAACAGGGTTCCACCAATAGCAAGCATTCACAAAGGAAAGGTCTATTCTCCTATAAGGCTCTATTACAATAAAAAGAAGAACCTACTGTTGTTCTTATCAGAGGTCTCAATCCCCACAAGCGCGTCTCACGAGGTTGGAAAAGCCATTTTAGAGATTATAAAGAAATTCAAGGTAAAGGACCTTTACATATTATCCAGCATGAACGAGTCAGAGTTTCACTATATTTCCAACAAAGACATAAAATTAAACCTCTATGAGATAAATGAAGGGGCATTGGCAGGGTTAGCTGCCCTAGTTCTCTCAGAAATCTCTGAATTAGATATTGAATATTTGGCTTTGTTCGCTCCTGTGGACGACCCTCAATTAGATATAAAAAACACCATTAAATTGCTTAAGAAAATAGAGAAACTTCTAGGGTTAAAGATAGATTACAGAACCCTCAAGAAACATCTAAAAGAAGAGGAAGAACAGGAGAACAAAGAGGAGGATAAAGAACAATCTAAGGGGATGTATCGTTGAAGGATATCATAGAAAAAATAAAGAATAAAACAATAGCCCCAAAAGATGTTATTGCCTTACCTCCAGACCAAAGGTATTTAATCCTAGGGACATTAGCATTAAGGGCAAAAGAGTACAAAAAAGCTTTAGAATATTTGGAGAGAACTAATTTACCTTTGGCAAATAAGCTCAAAGCATATGCCCTCTTTGCTTTAGGAAGATTTAAAGAAGTAATAGCTATCTTGGAGAAAGAAGAGAAAAAAGGCACCTCTGAGTATATGTTTTTGTTTTTCTCACATTTAATAGAAGGTTCTGAGAAAGAAGCAAAACGCTATTTGAGTATTGCTTTAGAATTGGATAAAAAGAAAGCCATAAACATGCTAAAATCTTTTGTGGAGGTTGCAAAAGAAAGCAAAAAAGCGGCCACTCTAAAGAGATTAATAGAACTCTTGGGCTAAAGCTTATAGATTATGATCTTCCTTTCTTCCTTGGAAAGCCCCCCATGATCATACAGAAACCTATTGTCATAATATGGAAATCTAAAGCCATATCCTTTCTTTGCCACTACCACAGTCTCCCCATAGCTTTCCTTCATTTCTTTAGTAGGTTCCATTCCAAGAATTAGGGAAAGTTCTTCAGGTTCCAGGACGAGCAAACCTGGATGGGATAATGACTTAGTTATTTCTTCATATGGAACCTGATAAAAGGCAATCCTACCACCTCCTACAGGAACATTTCCATTGATTTCAGGTAGGAAGATTTTTTCTTGAGATGGTGCCATTCCATGATCTGAAACAACATAGATATCAAAATCCTGCAATGTTTTTCTCAATCTCTTTAAAGTAAGTTCAAGGGTTTCTATTTCTTGTTGATAGGCTTGGGAACCGACTCCATACCTATGGCCTATCCAATCTATCAGATCCCAATGCACAAACACCAAATCCAAATCTGGCAACTCATACAATTGAGATAGAGATTTCAATTCCCTAAACACAGGTTCCTCTCTATTTAAAGAGTTCTTTGTTCCGAAGTATAAAACGTTCAAACCTTGGTCAGAGAGTTCTTGAAAATAGTCTTTGGATAGTTGAGATTGTTCCATTACATCTTTTATAGAATCACCATCTCTTATATAACGTCCCCAAACATTATGTTCATGGGGCAACTTATTTGTATGTAAGGAATATAGAAACACAGTAGAACTTGATGGAAACAAAGACATGGAACGTTTTGTTTTTGCAGGTATTATTAATGGATACCCGCCCAGGCCTTCAACCAGTATAATAAGCGTCTTTTTGTTCCATGCATTGTTTATTATGTTGCGAAGCTCGTTTATTATGTGCATGTTTTAGCTAATAAACACAATTTTTATAAAGGTTTGGTAATTGTCCTTTAAAAAAAGTTTGTAGGTAAAATAATACATGGATATTGATACTTATCTTGAGAACCCTGAGGTAAGAAAAGCTTTAATTGAAAAAGCTGGTGAAAATGCCATTGCTGTTTTACAATTAACTCGCAAGAATATGAAAGATGAGGAGATAGCCGAGAAACTGGGAGTTAAGGTAAGTGATGTTAGGGTTGCATTGAACAAGCTTGCTAACTTGGGCATTGTTTATTACAAAAGAAGAAGGGATAAAGAAACAGGGTGGTTTTATTATGAATGGTCTGTGGATGCTCAGAAATTCAAATCCTGGATAGACAGAGAGTTTAACAAAAAATATGATGATTTGATAAGGAAGGTCCAAGAAGAAGAGATTTATTATTGTCCTAGTTGTGGCATTTCTCAAACATTTTCCTTTGATGAGGCGGCAGATTTAACATTTAAATGTCCTAACTGTGGAGAAAACTTGGACATCTTGGATGAAGAAACTGTTTTAGCCTTTAAAAAAAAGAAAAAATGAGATAAAATGAAGTACCAAATTAGATATGTTGCTAAAAGTGGAGATGTTTATATTTTAAGGGCGTGGCCCTTAGAAGAAAAATTGAACTTTGTTCCAGGACAATTCGCAATGTTGGAATACAGTGGAATAAAAAGGCCATATTCCATTGCTAGTTCTCCTAATTGGGAATACCTAGAATTCATGATAACAAAGAAAGAAAACGGAAAATTCACAGGTATGTTGGATGAAATGTTAGATAAGAAAATTGAGATAGCAGGACCTTTCGGCCATATGAAATATGAAAACGAAACAAAGGCAATATTTTTGGCAACAGGAGCAGGCCTAGCCCCCATAATGTCCATTTTAAGATACATAAATGAGGAAAAAATAGAAGGAGATTTTCATCTATTTTTTAGCACCCGTTATAGAAATCACCACCCATATCAATCTGAGCTTCAGCATTTTAACATAAATAAAGTGGAGCGTTTCACAAGAGAAGGAGACCCAAGGCTATCTCCGGAGGACCTTTCCAATTTTGATTTAAGCGAATACACGCTTTATATCTGCGGAGCAATAGATTTTGCAAAGCAGTTCAAAGATTTAAAAGCAAAGAGAATAAAGGTAGAAGCATGGGGCTAGATTTAGAACAACTTAAAAAAGAACTAAAGCCGGATAATTCAAAGGTTTTGGAGATTTTTGAGGAGGTTAAGGAAAAACTTCAAGAAAACCTTAAAATATATGGCTCTGTGGCAAAAGGCACTAATTTAAAGGGGGACTATGATTTAGATGTGTTTTTTGAAACAGAGATGCCTAAAAAAGAGGCATTTCAATATATTTTGGAAAAAGCAAAGAAAGTATTCGATAATGTTGTTGTGAGATATGCAGAGCATCCATATATAAGAGTATTTTATAAAGGCATCTGGATAGACATTGTTCCATATTCTAAAGTAGAGAAAAGCGCTGTTGACAGGACACCTTTACATTTCAAATATGTTGTGGAGCATTTGGATGAAAATGCTAAAGACGAAGTTCGGCTATTGAAAAAATTCTTTAAAGCCCTTGGTATCTATGGAGCTGAGATAAAAGTAGGTGGCTTTTCAGGGTATTTATGCGAACTATTGATAATAAGATATGGAACGTTTTTAGATACTATAAAAGCTATCTCTAATTGGAAATTTTACAAAACCATTATAGATTTGGAAGGGAATAAAGAGAGAGATTTTGAAGAACCCTTAGTTGTTGTTGACCCAGTGGATGGAAAAAGAAACGTGGCAGCGGCCGTTGAATTGGACACAATGGCAAAAGCTATTTTATATGCTAGAAATTTTCTAAAAAATCCTTCTCGTGAGTGGTTTTTTGAAAAAGAAGGGCCATTGGAAGAAGAGTATGGAATTTTATTGAAGCATGATTTGGTTGAGGAGGCTTTATTTGGACAGTTGAAAAGGATTGGCAGAGCCTGGAGAGAATATCTGGCCCAGTATAATATTTATTTAAAATGGGTGAATATCGAGGGGAATGAAAAAATAGGATATATTGGAGGAATCCCTGTGAAAAAAGAGATAGATTATGCTTTTCCTAAGAAAGGCCCCAGGGTAGACATGAAATTCGGGAAAATAAATGGAGAATTATTTTTATATCAAGGGCATGTTTGGAAGGTTATTCCAAGAGAGGTTTCATTGGAGACGATAACTAAAAAATTTTTCCAAGAATATCCCTTATTGAAGAATTATAAAATACATCCCGATTATTTCCTTTCTCGATTACCGTCTGGAAAATTTTCAATGAAGCCTTTAAAATAACAATTTTCTTCTCCAACTCTCTATCTTTCTTTCTTTTTGAAACTCCTCCAAATTCCAACCCATCTTCACTATT
>WAPD01000096.1 GCA_015520875.1 Microcaldota archaeon | reverse complement strand
TTCCATATCCGAAGGAGAAAAGCTCTATGTCCCTATAAGCAAAGAAGAAATAGAAAAGGCAAAGGAAGAACTAAAATCCCTTGCCCAACAATTGCAATCTCTGGAATCTCAAATAGAGTCTTTGAAAAAAGACCCTCTATTAAAAGATGCTAAAACCTCTATTCAGGTTTATCTGGAAAGGGAAAATGCAAAGGCCTATTTTGCCCGTTCCAAGCATTTCTATGTTTTAGAAGCCTATATTCCTGAAAAATTCCTAAAAAAAGCTATTGAACATCTGAAAAACAAATTCAAAGATAAAATCCATATTGAATATTCTATTGCAAAAGACCATCCTCCAACATATATTGAAGTTCCAAAGATGGTGGAAACCTACCATAAATTAGGTATCCAATATGGGGTTCCATCTTATTTGGATATAGACCCTAGTATATTTTATTGGATATTTGTTCCACTGATGTTTGGTTTTATCGTAGGAGATGCTCTATATGGTTTAATTATTTTGGGATTGGCACTATGGCTAGAGGGAAAGGCCAAAGATGAGCAAATGAAAAACTATGCTAAGATGTGGAAGTTAGGAGCTCTATTCTCAATTCTATTCGGAATAGCATTTAATGAGTTCTTAGGCTTTCCATTGGATGCTCTATTAAAACCTCTTGGAATTAACGTTCACTTTGAAGCTATTCTACATAGAGCTCATGATATTAACACATATTTAATAGTGGGCCTTGCCCTGGGATATGTGCATTTGTTACTGGCTTATGTATTGGGGGCTATAAAATATTGGTTCTTGAAAGCTGATCCAAAGCACTTTTTAGCAAAACTGGGCTGGCTTCTTTTGTTGCTTTCTATCGGGGCATTTGTTATGTTCAATGTTCCATTATTCACAGTCTCTGGAACAACTGTTACATTGCCTATGCTATTGGGGATTTTGGGACTATTGTTGGTTGTATATGGGGAAGGTCTATTGGGAATTATAGAGTTACCAGGTCTTGTATCCAATTTACTATCCTATTTGAGATTACCCATACTGGGTTTGGTTAGCGTTATTTTGGCTGAATTAATAAACTCCTTTTTAGGAGGCTCTTTACCTAGCTTTATTGTAGGATTTATCTTTGTGATGGTGTTGCATTTCCTACATGCCTTGTTGCTTGTTTTAGAGGGTTCCATACAAGCGGGTAGGCTTAACCTTGTTGAATTCAGAAGTAAGTTCTTCACAGGTGGAGGACGTCTTTTTAAACCTTTCATGTTAAATAAAGAGGTGATAGAAAATGGCAGAAGAAATGGCAGGTAAAATTGCAGAAGCTGGATTAATAGCTTTAGGAGCAGGATTAGCTATCGGATTGGCAGCATTGGGAGCTGGTTATGCCCAGGGAAAGATAGGAAGTTCTATGGCAGCCGCAGCAGCAGAGAGACCAGAGATGGAAAAATCTATGTTGATATATTTAGTATTACCTGAAACCATTGTGTTGTTTGGGTTTGCTATAGCATTCCTATTGCTAGGAAAGTTGTAAAATGATAGATGAGGAAATCCTGAGGCAGAAGAGGGAGGCTCTAACATCCCAATTAGCCTCCCTTAGCTCCCAACATACACTGGAGCAAGAGAACTACAGGAAAAAACTAAAAGAGGAAGCCCAAAAACAATTGGAGCTCTATAAAAAGGAACTAGAAGAAGAGTTAAAAGAAAAACTAACAGAGGCAAAGCACCAGTGTGAAAAAGAAATCTCAGAACAGAAGAAGGCCATAGTAGAAGAGGTTAAAAAAGAGATTTTGGAACTTTTTAAGAAAAACGCAAAGGACGATATAAAAGAACTAACATCAAAAGTTGAGATAGAGGAAGCCCAAGTGTCCAGAGGAATAAAACTAGATAATGCTAAACAATCCTTGAAGGCAACCTTTGGCATTATCTACAGGCCTAAAGGAAAAAAATACTATATAACAGCGGTTGCTGACGAGCTATTGGAAGAACATCCTGAATATATTTATTCGGAGATATAATGGACTATTTAAATGCCTTCTTAAGCGGTATTAAAGGGGAATTAATCCCTCCTGTGCTCATGGAGGAAATCCAGAAAACAAAAGATGTGGCAAGTATTTTTGACCTGCTTAAAAAAACCCATTACGGAAAACATCTGGACTACAGGGAAAACATAAAGAGCTCTATAGAGAAGGCTTTAGAAAAACGCTTTATTGAGGTTATAGAGAGGATAAAGAAGGCGGTTCCAGATGATAAAATGGACCTATTTCAGTTGTTTATTTACGAATACGAGGCCAAATACGTTCTATTGAATTTCGACCAAAAATACAGAAATGTAGAACATCCTAGGCTTTATTCTTTACTAGATTCCAAAGAAAAACTTATGAGGAATTATAAATTACACACTCCCATAGGTTTCCTTAAATCCACCACATTTGGAAAAAACGTTAATCTAGATATTGAGATAGCCAAGGTTATCGAGAAAACCGAAGATAGAGTTCCAATAGCTATAGATTACCTTATTTTTAAGATAAAAGAAGAATTGACCCAAAAAACCCGTATAATATCCTCAATAATAAAAAAGGAACTCATAATAAGAGAATATATCCTAGAACGTTATCTTGGTAAAAAGGTGCTCTCAATAGAAGCCAGAGAGCTCTCCATAATAAAAGAATTGAAAGATAAGCCCCTTGAAGAAATGGAATATCTCCTAGATGAATGGCTTTTAAAAGAATACATCAAAAAATACCCTGCATCTTGGTATACTATAGAAAAGGCCTATATCATTTTAAAGATGTTAGAGCATGAGAAATTACAAATATTAAAGAGCGTGAGAGCATGAAGATAGCTGTTGTTGGAACAAAAGAATTTGCATTGGGTTTTTATGTTGCAGGCATTCCAGATGTATTCTTTGTTGAAACTGAAGAAGAATTTAACAAAACCCTTGATGATCTATATCAAAAAGAGGAGTTTGGTTTAATTGTGTGTGATAATAAATTTAAGGTAGATAAAAAATTAAGGAAAAAATACCTGGGAAAAACATTCCCTGTATTGCTTTATTTAGGTGATGTTTCAGAACTCAAAGATGAAATAAAACAAGCTTTGGGTATTGAGGTGATGAAATGAAAGGAAAGATAAAGAAGATTTCAGGACCTGTTGTGGTTGCTAATCTAGATGCATCTATGTATGAGATAGTTAAGGTAGGAAAGGAAAAACTATTCGGAGAAGTTATCAAAATTGTTGGAAATAATGCTGTTATTCAGGTTTACGAAGATACAACAGGATTGCAAGTAGGAGAACCTGTAGAAGCAACAGGTCAACCTCTATCTGTTGAATTAGGTCCCGGTATCTTAAGGGGTATCTACGATGGTTTGGAAAGGCCTTTGTCTAAAATAGAAGAAGTTAGCGAAAGCATCTTCATAAAAAGGGGTATAGATGTCCCACCTTTGGATAGAACAAAGAAATGGAACTTTGTGAAAACCTTTGACGGAAAGCATGTTAAACAAGGCACCATTTTAGGATATGTGGAAGAAACCCCTTACCTTAAACACTATATCCTATCTCCTTATGAAGGAGAATTGGTAGAATTAAAAGAAGGAGAATACACAATAGATGATGTTATAGGTGAGGTTAAAGTAGATGGAAAGTCCAAAGAATTGAAATTATCCCATTACTGGCCTGTAAGAAAACCAAGGCCTGTTAAGGAAAAATACTTCTCTGACATTCCTTTGGTAACAGGAATGAGAGTTATTGATACCTTTTTCCCTATAGCAAAGGGAGGAACTGTGGCCATCCCAGGTCCTTTTGGTTCTGGAAAAACAGTTACACAACAATCTTTGGCAAAATATTCAGATGCAGATATAGTTGTTTATATCGGATGTGGGGAAAGAGGAAATGAGATGACGGAAGTTCTTTCAGAGTTCCCACATTTGAAAGACCCTAAGACAGGCAGTGCTTTGATGGACAGGACTGTTTTAATTGCAAACACCTCCAACATGCCTGTGGCTGCTAGAGAAGCCAGCATCTATGTGGGTGTTACAATTGCCGAATATTTTAGAGACATGGGTTATAATGTTGCTTTGATGGCCGATTCCACATCAAGATGGGCAGAAGCCCTTAGAGAGATTTCAGGTAGATTGGAGGAAATGCCTGGAGAAGAAGGTTATCCTGCTTATTTGGCCAAGAAAATAGCAGAATTCTATGAAAGGGCCGGTAGGGTAAAAACATTAAACGATAAAGAGGGAAGCGTGACCATTGTTGGGGCTGTATCTCCTCCTGGTGGAGACCTCTCAGAACCAGTCTCCCAAAACACATTAAGGGTTGTAAAAGGTTTCTTGGCATTGGATGCCTCTCTGGCACAAAGAAGACACTTCCCAGCCATCAACTGGCTAAAGAGTTATTCCCTATATAAGGATGTTGTTTACAATTACTATGATAAAAACATAGACCAAGAGTTCTCCAAAAATGCTAACCTAGCAATGGAACTCTTGCAAAAAGAGGCAGAGCTTTTGGAAATTGTTCAATTGGTGGGAACTGATGCCCTGCCAGAAAGGGAGCAATTCATCCTATTGATAACAAGGATGATTAGGGAAGATTATTTGCAACAGAATGCCTTTGATGAAGTAGATGCTTACACACCTTTAACAAAGCAAGCACTGATGTTAAAAGCAATTATCACCTTTTATAACAGGGGACTGGAATTGCTTGAAGAAAAATCCGTAAAAGAGCTCTATGAGTTGCCAGTTGTTGAGGAAATAGCAAGAATGAAGTTCATGTCAGAAGAAGAGATTAAATCTTTAATTGAGAAAATAAAGGTGATAGCATGAAAGAATATAAATCCATAAAAGAAATATCAGGTCCTTTGCTATTTGTTGAAGTGGACCACCCTGTAAAATATGGGGAAATCGTAAACATTAAACTGAGCAATGGAGAAATAGTAAAAGGTCAGGTATTGGAGGTTCAGGAAAAAATAGCAGTTGTCCAAGTATTCGGAGCAACCATGGGCATAGATAGAAAAACAACCTCTGTGGCATTTACAGGAGAACCCATGCTTTTCGGTGTTAGCGAGGAAGTTCTAGGAAAGAAGTTTGATGGTTTTGGAAGGCCTTTAGATGGCGTTCCCATAAAACCAGAGGTTAGATTAAATGTAAATGGAGAACCTATAAATCCCTATTCTAGAGTTCCACCTAACGATTTCATAGAAACCGGTATTTCCACAATAGATGTGATGAACACACTTGTTAGAGGACAGAAATTACCTATATTCTCAGGTTCTGGATTGCCCCACAACGAATTGGCTGTTCAAATAGCTAGGCAGGCCAATGTAAAAGGAGAAGACTTTGCAGTTGTGTTTGCTGCTGTGGGTATCACAAACGATGAAGCCCTGTTCTTTATCAAAGAGTTTGAGAAAACAGGTGCCTTAGATAGAAGCGTTCTATTCTTGAATCTGGCAGATGACCCTTCCATAGAAAGAATTCTAACTCCTAGGTTGGCATTGACAACAGCTGAATATCTGGCATTTGAAAAAGATATGCATGTTTTAGTTATAATAACAGATATGACAAACTATGCAGAAGCCTTAAGAGAAATCTCAGGTGCTAGGAAGGAAATCCCTGGAAGAAGAGGATATCCTGGTTACATGTACACTGATTTGGCTACAATATATGAAAGGGCAGGAAGGGTTAAAGGTAAAAAAGGAACCGTTACTCAATTGCCAATTCTAACAATGCCTAGCGATGATAGAACACACCCTATTCCAGACCTAACAGGTTATATTACAGAAGGTCAAATCGTTCTAAGCAGGGACCTACACAGAAAAAACATCTATCCACCTGTTGATCCTTTACCATCCCTATCTCGTTTGATGAATAATGGTATTGGAAAAGGAAAAACAAGAGAGGATCATAAATCGGTGAGCAACCAGCTTTATGCAGCCTATGCTAACGGAAGGGACCTAAGGTCCTTGGCAGCAGTTGTAGGAGAAGAATCCCTAACAGAGGTTGATAGAAAATATTTGAAGTTTGCAGAAGAGTTTGAAAACAGGTTCATAAGACAAGGATTTTATGAAAGAAGAACTATAGAGGAATCCTTGGATCTAGGATGGGAACTCTTATCAATATTGCCAGAAAGGGAACTAAAGAAGGTAAAGAAAGAAGAGATAGAGAAATACCTAAAACCTATATTGGAAAAGAAGAGAAATGGCTGAGGTACAATTTACCCGAATGGAGGCGTTGCGCCTTAAGAACAAGCTAAAACTAGCTAAAAAAGGACACAAGGTCTTGAAGAAAAAGATGGATGTTCTAGTGATGACCTTATTTGATATTTTAAAGAGGTTAAAGGGAAAGCAAGAGGTTGTCCTTAAAGGAATAAGAGAAGCAGAAAAGGCCCTTAAATTAGCCTCTTTACAATATACAGAAGCAGAGCTCATGATCTTTGCCAAATACAACCAATTAACATACCAATTAACAGCAGAAGAAAAAAATATCATGGGTGTTAAAATACCCCAATTCAAGTTCCAATACCAGGAAAAAGTCCCATATTATCCTTTCTTAAGAAGCATGAAGATAGATAAAATTATCAAGATTTACAGAGGCTTGATTTTATCTCTAGTGGAACTGGCAGAGATACAGGTTTCATTAAAAGTGCTTCTACAGGATCTAAAGAAAACCAAAAGAAGGGTAAACGCATTAGACCATATCATCATACCAAAAATAGAAAGCGACATTAAATTAATATTGCAAAAGCTAGATGAGATGGAGAGGGAGAACTTCATAAAACTAAAGGTCCTTAAAGATGCAGCTGAAAAACAGGAAGCTTCTAGCTAAGCTTTTCTTTGTTTTTGTTATTGCCTTTGTTGTTGGTTCTGTGATAAGTGGATATGGAGCTATAATAGCATATGGTTTAACATTGTTTGCCCTGTTTTCTATGTCTGTTGTTGCCATGTTGTTCATGCTTAAATATTTGATAACAGCAAAGGATGTAGAACGAGATTCTAAAGAAAATGTCTCATTTAAAGTCTCTGTTGTGATCCCTGCTTATAATGAAGGAGAGAACATAAAGGAAACAATAGAATCTGTGCTAAATTCCGATTATCCTAAGGATAAATTAGAAGTTATAGTTGTGGATGATGGTTCTACAGATAACACCTATGAAATAGCGTCCCAATATCCCATAAAGGTAATAAGAAAGCCTAACG
>WAPD01000095.1 GCA_015520875.1 Microcaldota archaeon | reverse complement strand
ACCTACTGCTACACCTGAACCATTCAATGTATGCACATATTCTAGTTTTCCATCCCTTCTAAACTTTATAGGTATCCTGCGGGCCTGAAAATCAGTACAATTGCTCACAGAACTTATTTCCCTGTATTTGTTTTGGGACGGGAGCCAGACCTCTAAATCATAGGTTTTTGCAGAACAGAATCCTGTGTCTCCTGAACATAGTAAAACAACTTGATAAGGTAATTCCAATGCTTGTAGAACAGCCTCTGCATCTTTAACCATTAATTCATGCTCTTTCCAGCTCTCCTCTGGCAATGTTATTTTAACAAGCTCTGTTTTATAGAATTGGTGTTGTCTTATCAGACCTTTGATATCCCTTCCATATTCCCCTGCTTCTCTTCTATAACAAGGTGTCCAGGCAACATATCTTTTTGGCAACTCATGCTCTTCTAAAATCTCATTTTTATGGAGGTTCGTTAAGGGAACTTCTGCTGTTGGGATTAAATATAAATCATCTCTTTCACAATGGTATAGGTCTTGTTGGAACTTTGGCAGTTGTCCTGTTCCATACATTATTTCACTTTTCACCAAATGGGGAACAGAAACCTCTTTATAGCCCCTTGAAATAGCCAGTTCCACCATGAAAAATCCCAAAGAACGTTCCAGTTTTGCGATTTTATCCCAGAGAACAGTAAACCTATGGCCTCCTAGTTTGGCTCCTCTCTCAAAATCTATATATTTTTTTGCTATTTCATAGTGGGCAGGTCCCTCTCCTTTTGGAGTGCCCCATTTCCTAACAACAACATTTTTTGTTTCATCTTCCCCATATGGGACCGATTTGTCCAATAGATTTGGAACTTGGGACAACAGAGCGTTTCTCTTTTCCAAAAGTTCTTTTTCAAGCTTCTCCAATTGCTCTATTTTAAAGGAGAGTTCTTTTCCCTTCTCTAACAAAGGCTTTATGTCCTTGCCCTCTTTTCTATAGTTAACGATTTCTTGTGATAAAAGGTTTTTCTCTCTTCTTGCCTGGTCCAATTGGCCCTTTGTTTCCCTCCACTTTTTATCCAATTCCAGGATTTCATCTATTATTTTAGGGTCTAATTGTCTTGAAGCCACATTCTTTTTCACATCCTCTGGATTTTCCCTTAAATAATCTATGTTAAGCATATTTGTTTTAAGAAGGAAATAAATTTAAACCAATTTAAGGAATCCACGACCTATCTCGCTTATTCTACCTCCCAATGCTGTTGTAAATATGTTAACAAATGAAAGCGTTATAACAAATGCCACCAAAGGTCCAAAGAATGTGGTTGCTGTGATGTTGTAGATTAAAGTGGTTAGATTTTCTGGGTCTATAATACTTGCCATTGTTACCATTATATAATATCCAAAACTCATCAGATTTATGAAACCGGTTTGCATCTTCTTAAACCATAACCATAAACTAGATGTATCTTTGTTAACTTGAGGATCTACCTCAAAGGTATTTCCCATCATAGTTTTTAGATTTGCTTGGTAGACAGGATCATTAGTTATGTTTACCAACTGTCTACACCAAGCATCATTGTAAAAAATAGCCTCTCCTATATTAAGGCTTAAAGGAAATATATACCCAAATCCAATTCCGACAGCTATTAAATATGCTCCCAAAGATTTAGCAGGTTCAAATGCCCTTATTACAATTCCCAGGGCTATTAAGAAAGGTCCGTAAGCTGAGAAGAAGGCTATAAACTTTATCAAAAAGTAACTCATCAGTAAAGCATAGAACAAGAAATCTAACAAAAATTCGATAGAGCTTGTTACAAAATGGGTGCTGGGACCATAGGCTAACATACCCCCTACATGCATCTTACCTATTACAGACTGCCCCAAACCATATAGTACCATCATCTGTCCATAGGTTAATAAATAACAATTGGCAGCCCTTTGGGATAAAAACCCTATTGCCATCTCTGTTAATGAAACATTAGGGGCAACAGCAATACCCGCGGATTGGTAGAACTTAGCACTTATTATCGTGGCAAATTTCTCAAACTCTCCCAATAGGATAAAAAGTCCGAATGCCAGAACAACTGTCAAAAACGCCTCCAAGATATACATTATAGCATAGTTTCTTAATTGGGGAATATTCAACAATTTTGAAAATAGATATAACAAAGCTCCTGCAAATATAGATATCGAAGCACCTAACAAGGCCAATGATTCTAAATCATTCATTATACCAACCTCGTTAAATTGGAGACGTCTATCTCTTGCCCAAATAGACCTGATAGTGCCCTAACACCACTAGCAACAACCATAAATGTAATTACAGGTAACACTAGATTTAACGTAATTGCAAACGTTATTACAATGAGGGAAGTTATTATTAAAGGAACATGATACATCAGAGCAACTGTTAACCTTTTACCAAGCCCAAATGCTCCGTAAGCCAATGAGAAAATCCTGGAGAAAAAGGCTACACTTGTTCCGCTTTTGGCAAGCCATTGATTAATTCTATCAAATAATTTATTTGCTCCGGTTTTTGTACCAATTTTTATTATTAATGATTTCAAGGCTGCTGGTGCCCCTGCCAATATCAAAGCAAACACCACTAAGCTTACAAACACCAAAGACGCAACCATATCAATAATATTGGAGAAGAATGGGGAAAGCGTTAACTCATATCCACTAGATGTCTTCACATAGTAGGCCAGTGAGTAGTGTTTCATCATCTCATAATTCATCCAAAATACTAGAGGTAAAAATATTGCCAGTCCCAGGCTCAATCCTATCAAACCACCACCTATCCTCTTTGTAGGAGGAATAAACCTTAATAATAATCCAAAGGGCAACACATACATAACAGCCCCATAAGTAAGCAAATCAAACATATACATAAATGAGGCTATTACAACATAACCTAGGGTTAGGAAAACAGCTGAATTTCCAAATAACATTTTTATCGATTGTGTGTACATCGTTATTGGGGGTTTTGTGGCCTTAGGCCCCATACCAAGCCAAGATTGGGAGAGGTCAACTTGGGCTGCCATTATTGCCCCATAGCTTAGAACCATTGGAACTAAGGACATGATAGTGGAACTTACAGAAGAATGTATATATAATAAGGCACCTTCGTAAATTGTTACAGGTGATAATGGATTTGGTAAACATGGAACCTGTAACAATAAATATATTATAGGAAACAGAAATAGCAACTCATAGAATTCTGTTTTTGCCAATGTAATGTATTGTTTGTTTCTGGTAATTACTCCTGCTAAATAAACCAACACAAAGAATGCTATTAACCCGGCTAAAGCAATAAGCATCATAGGGCTTAATATAAAGCTTGTTCCACATACATGGGTACTGTAAATATCTTCAAATGCCTTACTTCCAACACCACCAAAATAGTTGTTTAAACTATCCACTATAAACTGTATCATTCTAGCTACCATGTCATTAAAGTGATCTTTTAAAGCGCTCAATGCATTAGGATCTAGATCATCCACAGCACATAATGACCTATCTGTATATGGACATTCCATCATATCAACCTCGTAAATGCAGCTAGATTAATTCTTGTTCCCAGTTTTTCTGAGACCTCTCCTGCTAACAACAACGTTAGGAATATTGTTAACGGTCCTAATACTAGCCCAAACATAACTAAAAACATTCCATATCCAAATAATAATGATATTAAAGCATTGGCAAATGTCATTAATAGGGAAATTGTAACTCCGCCCCTTATTATTGTATTTATGGCATTGCTTATTGCGGGCATTGAATTTAACAAAGGTGCTAATGGACCTGTGATAGAGGATAAAAATGACATTACTCCGGATAGAATACCTAATTCAGCAAGCCTAATCATATATCCTATTAAATAATAAACCAAGGTAACTACCATTTTCCTTAGTGCTTTTTCTATATAGGTAAACCAAGTATCAAACACCACATAATATAGTTTTCCCATCAAAAATAGGATAAATGGATATAATATTGCAAATGCTATAGCAATTCCTAGGATCACATTTCCTCCAGACCTTGTTAAATAGAAGGATCTTAAGAATATACCAACAGGGAACAACAATGTCATGAAATAATTAGCAGATAAACAAATCAAGAATAATTTAAAGGCATATTGGATCGTTATGAGGGCCGATGTATTCAATAGAATTCCAAGCAAACTTAATGTTAACTTCATTAATTGATCTAGATTGGCTGAAGCAGCAAACCATTGCTCTGTTCCAAACGTTAATGGAATCCTTATGTTAGAGAAATAGATAACCATTTGGTTTAATCCCATTAGATACATCTGGAAGATTCCATTCTTTACCAGGATTTTAATTAGGTATTGTTTTGCTTCTTCAAAAATGTTATAACCTATCATTACATTAATTATCGCAAGAACCAACAATATTAACACTATATTAGAAAAAACATTGGTCAACTCAACTGAAAACACAACATAGGCATTTTCTTGATTTAATATCTTTGAAACTAAATAAAGGGCAAGGTGGATTAAAAAGGAGGCTATTATCGCAAGGATGGATAATTCTATTATGCCTGAAGGTAAAGCTGTAACAGGTTTACATAAACCTATCTTATCCACCATCCAGATAATTAGGCTTGCTATACTATCCTGTGCCGATATGAAAAATGTTTCAAATGCGGATGGTTCTTTTATCTCTGTTAGAGTATCGTCCGCAACAGCACCGAACAATAAACTAAAGAAGCTTAGAAATACCAGCAATCTCAACATCACCACCTATTAATGGAGAGAAGCTTTTAATAAAGGCCACTAATGAGATTATTGTTAAGTAAGCTGTAACCGCAATCACTAGCATGAACTCTGAAACCATGTTTAACATAACTGGAACTAAGTCGCCTTCTGATACATAAGCCCCACCTATCGCACTTAGGGGGCTCAATCCCAATAATACTATTCTAAATATACTGCCAAGGAACAAATAGGAATAAACCAATGCTATTTTTACCACAAACACAATCACCCTTATGCTATCTCCTACCAATGCACTGAAATACCTAAACCACTCAATAATGTGTTTAGGGTTTCTTGGTTCGCTTGTCCATTCCCTTTGTAGTGTCTGTATTTTATCATCCATCACATTTACCCCCTTCTCTAATTCATCTGTAGTCAATATCCAACCTCCTGTAAGCTCAACCATTCTCTCTATAAAGTCCAGTCTATTTATCCTTCCTTTACCCGCCTCATATTCGTAAGCTTTTCTATAATGGGCGTCTACTGTAACCAGTGCCATTGGATAGATATAATATAAGGCAATTGCGATAGCCATTAAAAGACCACCCATTGTCTTCAAAGGAGGAAACATCCTTAGTAAAATTCCCAATACTAAAATACCTTGGAAAAATGTGGGATCTGTAACTATCCAAAGGAAATTTAATTGGGCAAACTCTATCATTGCTAGCCAGCCCATAAAATCCCCAATTTGTGTAAAGAAATACTGGGTAGGGGCAGTAAATGGAGAAAACAAAGAGGTTGAAACAGATTTTCCTCCTTCAACAACATCCATTTTACCAATACCATTTACCAAAGATAGAAAAGTCTCAACAAGGAAAACGTTGGAATAGTATTCTATAATTTCCCTTCCCATCATCTCAACATGGACACCAGCCACAACTACATGACACCTTCCATTATCCAATATGTTGGGATAAGGGGCACATAACTCATTATAAGCTTCTTTGTTTATGAATTGAGTATATTGGGTTGCCAAAATGTTCATTGCTGGTAACATTATAATTATTAGCATCACATACAATAGATTAATTAATTCTGCTTCTGCAAACTTCCTTATATCTGGTTTATTTAGAATATGGGACAATAAGATACCTCCTACATATAACAATGCACCAAACACAGCAGGTATTGCCGCCAAATTTAACAGTATATCCACATCCATGGTTATCACAAGCTCTGGATAAAGTCACGTATTCCATTAGTTGAGGCCATCGCTAAGGTTATAGCAAATGAAGGTACGGCCACTGCATATACTATATAACCCCCTACTTTTATATAATGGTAAAATAATAAAATTGCTGAAAATGGCATGCTTATAATGTAATAAGCACCATATCCCAAAGTTAATGCTAGATTGGATAGATAGTCGGTGAAAGTTTGTGTATAGGTGTCTGTTGTTGAAACTGTTGAGGTTAGTTTGTCTTCTAATTCTGTTTGAAAAATGGTTGCATTTGGAGTTCCATCCTCCAAAGTTTTAGCAGGGTCTAACAAAGGTTTCATAAAATCAGCATTTTGAACCAAGAATTTTTCATAATATCCGCCTCTGATATGGGCAATATCATATAAAGCAGCATATAATATGAAATATGTTAAAGGCATTACCATCCCCAAAGCTATAGTTGCGGCTATTAATTCATTTCCATAATTTCTTAGAGCTGGTAAAAATCTCAAAATAATCCCAAGGGGTAGGAAAAACCCGAATGCCAACACCTTTAATAAATCCAATACCAGAATTTGGACGGTTAAACTTCCTATTACTATTACCAAGAGACCCCTTACAACAAATATACTGCTGCTAAATAGATCTATTCCAGGGTAGAATTGACCGCTTACTGTCTTTGCACCTGGATACCCAGTAGTATATTTGGTATTTCCACCTATGGCCGCAGATTGTCCCACGATGGTTAGGAAAACTATTTCCCTACCCACGTTTTCCTGAAGTGTACTCAATTGATATTGTAACCAGGTATAAACATCAGTTGTGGGTGGGAACCCAAGAGATGTAACTATAAATTGAATGGTGGCATTGATGAATAGAACAATGCCACCCATTGAAAGATATAGAGCTAAACTGGACCAGAATTGGGAAAACTCAACACTAAACATCGATTTTAGTTGTTTATTTTGGGTTAGATGGCCTAGAACATAAATAGTTATCAATATTAGGATGGAAAGGGCAATTACCAGAGGTGCAAACTCATTGAAAAATAGGTTCATACCATACATTAGATCACCTTCTCAAATCCAGGTAGGGATAATTCACCGCCTAGAATCATTGCTATTGCCCTGTAAGCCGATATTATTAGAAACACTTGGAAAAATACCATAACTGCCATGAATAAACTATATTGTCCCACTATCATTATAAATTGTAACATGTTTTTGAAGAACAGGAATGGTAAGTAAGGTGGAAGAATTGACGCTAATGGAGAATCTGGTGGGATAGGCAATATAGACCCCAATAGAATCAAAGTTGTGGCAAGGTGTCTTATGAATTTCAATAGTAGCCTTATTGCATATCCAATACCGGTAGCATCAAATACAGATAATTCAATAACATTACCTACTTGAGATAATATCCACACCTCTCCTAGAAACATACCTGTTTTCTTCAAGAAAGAGCCCCAAGGAGCTATCACGTTTGATGATTTAAACGTATTATAAACACCTTTTCTTGCTGTCTCTTCATCTATTGTTTGTCCTAGGATGTTTTCACAAGGTTCGTCTGGCAAACAGATTTGCCTATACTCTAGATAATTAACCAAAGCATCAGCATCTGAAACATTCATTGGGATTAGCTTTTTAGTAGGGTCTTTTTTGTATTTATAGCTAAGTTCTCTCATTAAAAATGAAGAATATTGAATATCTCCAGGAGAATAGGCAGGATCTGAATTAAAGATGCCTGCCAAGGTTGGTGAAAGGAAATCAACCAACCTCCCAGTATCATACCATTGAACACCCCTAAATACATTATCCATGTATAGCAAAGTAAATGGATAAACAAAGTACATTGCAGCCACTAAAGAAACAATGCTAGCACCTGTTTTCCTTGTGACAGGGATAAACATCAAAGCAAGTCCCAAAGGCAAGAATATTGCGCTTAAGGGAATAATAAGAGTGGTAATTGTATAGAGAATATAATAGGCTATTACCATAAAGAAAAGAATGGTTGTGGTTTTTTCTAAAAAACCCATATCTAGAAAGTTAGAAGAACCATACAATACAGAAATACCTGCCATAGGGGCTATACTCCAAGTTACGGAACCAATGTCCAAGGCTCCAGTAAGGCCATTGGAGAGCTTTTTAGGAATAGCTCCACCTATTTTATCGGTAAAGACCTTTGTTATGTGGGCAAGGCTACGTCCCACTTTACCCAATTTTCCAATAGAACCAGGAGTGATATCAAATATTTGGGTAAATGTCATGGACCCAAAAAAGCTTATTATAGCTTCTCCTAAATAACTCCAATATAGAGTGCTTTTTACCTCTCCTAACATTCTTTCAGTTAATCCTTCGGCCAGTCTAACATGGTCACCGGGTTTTAAAGTAACTCCGGTCAAAGAGGACATAAACATAGAGAAACCTTGGTCAACCACAATAATAGCGCCCAAAACAATACCTGTTAATAGAATATCTTTGAGGTAGTGGTAGGCCCTTGTTGCTCCCCCTTCATTGTTGGATGTTCTATAGAAATAGTATAACATTAGGGCATAAGCCAAACCAATACCTAAACCAAGCCCCAGAATAGAACCGTTTGCAAAGATAATTGAAGTAAGGGAAGCTATGGCCATATATGTGTTATTTTATGGCTATTTCCTTTTAAACTCTATGTGTGTTTCTCGTTCAGGGCCTTTTAACTTCTTCATTATGGAAATTAGTTCTTGTTCTGTTAGCTTTCTTCTAATTTGGGAACCTAATTGCATCACATACATGGAAACTTTTTTGAAAAACTCTTCATTGGCCACTTTAACATTCATAAGCCTTTGGTAAGCAGGAGGTTCTAAAAAAGAGAGTAATTGTTGTTTTAGGATCTCCTCCTGCTTCTTTTTCTCCATCAATTTCTTTAGTTCTTCTTCATTCATTGTAGGTTTTTAGCTACTTTGTCCAAAAAAGAATAACCTTGTGGGGTTAATTCCCTTCCCTTTGGATGCTTTTTCACATATCCTTTTTCTTCCAGTTGTTGCAATAAAGTTCTAATAATCTTACCTCCGGCTTTTACCTTCTTTTCAGGTTTCACTCCCCTGTTTTTTCTACCTCCGAATAATCTCCTGAATTTATTAACGCCCATTGGGCCGTTTAGATATAGTTTTCTTAGAATAACTGCGCCTCTTATCCACCAAAAATCTTCTTGCTCAGGTGGCCTCTCCTTATGTGCTCCTGTTTTTACATAATCTACCCACTCTGGTTTTTCTAGTTCCTTTTTTAGTTCTTCTGCTATTGCTTTTATTAGCAGTTGTGCTGGTGCTTCTTGTACCTTCATGCTTTAAGTTAAATGGATAACATTTAAAAATCCTTATTCTAACAAAGCTTTAGGTGGGAATTATGGATAGATCCAAGTTGGAAGAAAAAATTGTAGAGTATAACAAAAAAGAGGCAAAGTTGATGACTTTGTCTGATAGTTTGGCCCAATTTAAGGCTCAATTAACCGAGGTTAAAAAAACATTAGAAGAATTAGAATCCTATGATGAACCTTATGTTTACAAAATCCAAGGAGGTCTTTTATTGAAAATAGAAAGAGAAAAGGCATTGGATGATTTGAGAAAAATGAAGGAATTGTTGGAATCCCGTGTCTCTTCTTTGGAAAAGGAGGTTTCTTCTCTTACAGAAGCCTTGACAAGATTGAGAAAGGCATTGGAAGCAGAGCTTTCTCAATATCAAAATAGGGGAGGACAAGGTGCATAGATGCTAAAATACCAAAAAGCATCTTTTTCTTCCTTTTATTTAAAGGGAAGCCTCGAGCGCTTAAAAGAATTTTACGAGAAATACAAGGATAAGGAATTAGCGGTTACTACACATAAAAACGCAGATACAGATGCCATTGTGTCTGCTATTTTAATAAAAGTAATGTTTCCAAAGGCAAAGCTCTATATTCAAGACATAATGAATTATCCTGCCCAGTATTTATTGAAATGGGTGAAAAAGGCATTCAATCTTGTGTTTGAGTTTAAGAAATTGCAAGAGTCGAAAGAAGAGCTTTTAATCGTTGTGGATACTTCTGGAAATGCCAATTGTTTTAACAAAAAAGTTATTGGAATCTTTGACCATCATGAGCCCAAGGGAACCAACATCAAAGGGGAATATGAATTCAAAAACTCAAAAGCACCTGCCAATGCGCTTTTAGTTTGGGAGGCTTTGATACTATTGGAAAGTGAAGGCCTGTTAAAGGTTCCAAAATGGGTTCACACAGTGAGTGCCATTGCTTTAATATCTGATACTGCGAGGTTTGAGAGAGGGGATCCTGGAACATTCATTAGCATGGCCTCTTTATTGGAATTAAGCGGGAGACCTTATGGTGAGTTAAGGCAAGTTGCATTTCCACACCCTAGTAGGGAGAGCTTAGAATGGTTGATAGAAGCATTAGGAGATGCCTTGCTTATAGAGAGTATTCCTGAAAAAGTGGAACCAAGGAAACGTTATATAATCGTAAAAAATGGAACCCCATTGGGACTTCTTACAAAAATACCTGAGAATTCTTCGGTTAGAGCAGGAGATATTTCAAGTAATTTAAAGCAATTGACAAATTTACCCATAGTTGTTGTTTATAGGAAATTGGAGACAGAATGGAGAGTATCTGTGAGGACAAGCAATCCACCCTATGATGCTGTGACATTTTTGAATGATTATTTGAAATGTGAGCAGACCAAATGCGGAGGACATCCAGGAGCATCAGGCGGTAGCTTTAGCTTAGAGATTCCAGAGGAAGAATTGGTAAAACGTATAGTGGAAGGTATTAAAAACTATATTAAGATAGAGGAATTATGATAGGGAAATTGGAGTTT
>WAPD01000094.1 GCA_015520875.1 Microcaldota archaeon | reverse complement strand
CCATTTAGCAATGGCCTTCAGAAACTTCCTTTATAACAAAGGTTTTATAGAGATACATACAAGTTCTATAGTAGCGGCTGCCACAGAAGGAGGTGCTGAATTATTTGAAATCCAATATTTTGAGAAAAAAGCTTATTTAGCCCAGTCTCCCCAATTGTATAAGCAAATAGCGGTTGTTGGAGGATTGGAAAAGGTTTACCTAACAACACCTATTTTCAGGGCAGAAAAACACAACACTTTATACCATTTAAATGAAGCTATTTCTTTAGATATGGAAATGGCATTTATTAAAGACCATCATGATGTCATTAAGGTTTTGAAAGAAGTGTTCCAACACATGATAAACACAGCGGCTGAAAAGATGGGAACACCGGAGAAAAAAATAAATGAAATAAAAACCTACACATACACAGAAGCTGTAGAACTATTGAATAAACATGGATATAAGATAGAGTGGGGAGAAGACTTTTCCAAAGAACATGAAAAGGGTCTTTATGAAATCCTAAAAGAAGATGCTTACGTGGTAACAGATTTCCCAGCAGACATTAGAGCCTTTTACACCATGCGAGACCCAGAAAATCCCAAGATAGGAAGGTCTTTTGATTTATTTTATAAAGGATTAGAGGTAAGCTCTGGAGCCCAGAGAATTCATGACCCAGATATTTTAGAAGAGGAACTAAGAAAGAGGGGCTTAGACCCATTGGACTTTGAATTCTATATAGAGGCATTTAGATATGGGGCACCACCACACGGAGGCTTCGGCATGGGACTAGATAGGGTTGTAATGAAATTCATGGATCTATCAAATATAAGAGAAGCCATGTTATTCCCTAGAGATAGAACAAGAATAACTCCATAATGCTTTAAAACCCAAGACAATAATATAAAGCCATGGATATGAACAAACGAGATACTAAACTAGATGCTCAACAATATTATGAGATGGGTACAGATTACCTTAGGAGAAAAGAATATGATAAAGCAGTAGAAAAGTTCTCCACCGCTATCATTTTAAACAGGGTAATGTCTGAAGCCTATTTTGGCAGAGCCCTTGCTTATTACCATTTAAAAGAATATGATAATGCCTTGAAAGATTATACAAAGGCCCTTGAATTGGACCCTAAAAACCCAGTAATATATAACAATAGAGGGGATGTTTATTACAAAAAAGGGGATTTAAAAGCAGCCATTAGAGATTACGATAAAGCAATTCTATATAATCCCAATTACATGAAAGCATATTATAACAGGGGACTGTGTTATGCTTCTTTGGAACAATATGATAAAGCAATAGAGGATTTCACAAAGACAATTGAACTAGAGCCAGATTTTGCAGAAGCATATTACCTCAGAGGGCTTGCATATGAATATTCCAACATGTTTGATGAGGCCATTGCAGACTTCCAAAAAGCCCTTGAATTGGACCCATTGTTTGAAGAGGCAAGGCAACACTTGGAAACCGCCAAGGCCAAAAAAGAAGGAGGAGACACCTCAGGCTCTGGAGGACAACAAGGTAGTGGTGATGTTAGAGTAATCAAAGACACAGGATTAACATTTAAAGATTTAGCAGGTATGGAAAAGCTTAAAGAAGAATTAAGACAGGCCATTATCTATCCTATGGAAAATCCTGAATTGGCAAGGGAATATGGTGTTTTAGGAGGTGGAGGAATTCTAATGTACGGACCTCCTGGTTGTGGTAAGACATATTTTGTAAAGGCAGCAGCAGGTGAAGCAAAGGTAGCTTTCATCAATGTTAAATTGTCAGATATTTTAGACATGTATGTGGGAAACACAGAAAAGAATTTGCATAAGGTATTTGAGGTTGCTAGAAAGAATGCTCCTGCAATATTGTTTTTTGATGAAGTGGATGCTATCGGAGGTAGAAGAGACGCAGGAGGTGGAGAAGCAGGACAAGCATTGAGATCAGCAATCAACCAATTCCTAATTGAGATGGATGGTATAGAGGCAAACAATGAAAATGTTTTGGTTATTGCAGCTACTAACGCTCCTTGGGATGTAGACCCTGCTCTAAGAAGGTCCGGAAGATTCTCTAGAAACATTTTTGTCCCACCACCTGATTTTAAAAGCAGGCTAGAAATCCTAAAAATCCATTCTAGGAATAAACCTATAGCAAGAAACATAGCATGGCACAGACTTGCGATGTTAACAGTTGGGTATTCCTCAGCAGATATTAAAGCATTGGTGGATAAAGCTGCTACCTATCCTTGGATAGAGGCTAAGAAAACAGGTAGAAAAAGAAAGATAAAAACAGGTGATTATGTTAGGGCAAGTGACGAGATAAAAAGCTCTTTAGGACCTTGGTATGCTCAGGCTAAAAAGAAGTTGGGTAAAAAGAAAGAGGTTATGTATATAGATGGTAAAAAGCATGAGAAGGAAATAGAATCCGATATGGACCCTGAAGAAAGGGAACAATTCAAGCAATTAATAGATATTGTTGAAAAGAACAATAAATGGTATGTGAAAGCAGGGATAAGCGCTATGAGACTAACAGCTAAGTATCTTCCGATTCCTTTCTAGTTGCTTTTATTAAATATTTGTTTTTCCTTTTTCTTGCTATAGTAAATTCCCAGTTTTCATATGTGAAACTATCGCCCTTTTCAGGTATTTTTTGCAAATTCTTTTCCACAAAATCTTTTAAGGTTGTAAATTGGGTTTTTATGTTTAAAGTTCTTTCAACAGTAGACATATCTGTGCTTGAATGTATATAATAACCGTCTTTGTCCTCCCATACCTTCTTCCTATCCTTCCCAAATTCCCGTCCTAGTTCTCCGATTAACTCCTCCATCAAATCCTCCAAAGTAACAATTCCCAAGGCTTTATCATCGCTATCAACCACAATAACTATTCTCTCATTATGCTTTTTCATTTTTTCAAGAACATCATCCAATTCCTCATATCTAAATACTTTTAAAGGAGGTGTTACATACCTTCCCACTTTTGCGTTTTTCTTTAAACCTTGGGATAGAATAGATTTTATGTTAAAAATACCGATAACAGATTCCCTTTGTCCGTCATAAACAGGAACTCTTGTATAGAAACCTCCGAATTTCTTCATTTCCTTTATTAAGTCCCCTATTGTAACGTTTTTATCTACCATGAATACATTTTCCAACGGTGTCATAATTTTCTCCACAGGTTTATCATCAAAAGCAATAGCACTTGTTAGAATATCTTTTTCAGTATCTGAGATTTCTCCCACCTCTTTCCCTATGTTGAAAAGCTCTTTGAGTTCTGATTCATCAACTATATATTTTTTCTCAAGGCCCATTCTCTTTGCCACTTCTTGAAATAGAGGTGCAAACGGTCCATACAATTTATAGAATATTTTCAAAAGCTTCCCTTTAGTTTCCATAGACATTTTTGTTGCGCTTAACTTTGGTATTATTTCACCAAACAACAGAATTGCAATTGTGGTTATAGTAACACCTAGAGCGAAGTATTGTTCTCCCAACTCCAATGCTATCTTAGTTGCTAAAGAAGCAATTAAAGTATTAACAACATTGTTTAATAAGACTATAAAAAGCAGAGGTGCGCCTTCTATCCTCTTTAGTTCTTCTATTTTTTTGAACTCTCGATCCTTTTTTGCCAAGGCTCTAAGCTTTGCATAGCTAACACCAACCAATGCGACCTCAGACATAGAACTAAAACCACTTAGAATAAGCAGTATTATTAGCAAGAGAACTTCCACACCCATGCTATCCCTCTACATATTCAGCAAATTCACTATCCACAAGCCATTGGGCCTCTTGAGAAGGTAATTCAACAATCTCTCCTGCTTCATAGGGCCCATATTTGTTCCCATCCAAACCATAATAAGCATCGACATGTACCAATATTTTTACTTTTTTTATCTCTTCTTTTGGTTGTTCTGGCTCTTCTTCGATAACCTCTTTTGGAACTTCTTCAGAGAGCTTGGAAAAATCTTCTAACAATTCTTGAACCCTTTTATATAGAATTTCTTCTTCTGGTAAAAACTTCAATTGTATGTTATTTAAGGCTGCTAATAGAACCTTTTCAAGTCTTTTTTGCTTCAATCTTTCAATTATCGATCTATAATTTTGGTATTGTTTCCAATAGGAAATATCTTCTGAAACCTTTTTTTCATATTCTTTTAGGAAATCTTCCAAGTCCTGGTAGAACGTTTGAGGAACTTCTGCCAGGTCGGGATTTTTTATCTCATAGTGGTAGATTTCCAGGAGTTCATCTTCATTCATTTTAGCTGTTCTTTTGTTTCTTCAACTAGTTTCTTGAACTTAGTGGACCTTTTATTGTTTTTTAGAAACTCTTTGCTCTTTGCGATTAATTGGGCAATTTCTTCCTTTATCTTTTTCTTCTCTTCTTCTATGGAAAGCTCTTCTTCGGATACCTTGTGTAACTCCTCATCCAGTCTAACTACTGTTTCTTCAATATGTTCTATATATCTTTGGATAGCCTCCTTCTTTGCCTCTTCTTTCAATTCTTTTATTCTATCTTCAACATCCGAGACAACTTGAATGGATTTATCGAATTTCTCCCTTAATGATGAGAATTTAGTGTAGAGTTGTTGCTCTTCTTGAGAGACTTCTTCCAGCAATTTCTTTATTTCTTCTAGTTCCTTTTTCTTTTCTCGGGAGTTCTTTAAAGAGGATTCTATCTCTTGTTTTAGCTTTTCTTGAATTCTGTTGTTCTCTTCAACTGTGTTTTGTATTCTTTCTAGGTTGGATTGTAGGGCTTTAATATCCGCCATTAATTTTTCCATTAGCAATCTGTTGATTTCCTTGGTTTTCTCTATCTTCTCTAACTTATGCTTTAGTTCTTCGGCTTCTTTTTCTTGTTCTTCTATTTCTTCTAAAAGGGACTTATATCGAGATTCCACTCTTTTCTTAAGCTCTTTTATTTTATCGAATTTCTCTTCCAATTCATAGCTTATTTTTCTCTCTTCTTTTAGAAGATCCTCCTTTAAAGAGAGAAGTTCTTCCATTAAACTATCGAAAGCGCCTACAACATCTGGAAGTTCTTCCAAAGGTTCCCTTAAATTAAGCATCTTTTGTTGCAAAGCTAGAATATCATCTGTTAGTGCTTCCAATTCAGATATAGCTTCATCTCTTATCTTAACAGCCTTATCTTTTATGAGCTCTTCTTTTTTCTTGTCCAAATCTCTGAGCTTTTTCCTTAGCTCAACTATTTGATTATAAAGCTCGTCTATCTTTCTTAAGGTTTTTTTGTCTTCTTTTTTCTTTTTTGGTTGTTCCTTTTTCTTCTTTGGCGGTTGTTTTTTAGGTTTTGGAGGTTCCTTTACCTCTTCAAACTTATCCTCATCT
>WAPD01000093.1 GCA_015520875.1 Microcaldota archaeon | reverse complement strand
TTAGTATCCTTTTCTACAGGTTTTTGTGGAATAGGTTCTCTAAATACGTTCATAACTGTTTTATGTGTAAAAGAGGTTAAAAAGGTTTTGTATTTTGGGTTAAAATAGAAAATATTAATCAAGCACTTTCTTAACTTGCCCATAATCCAAATCCTATAGAAATTTTCCCTAAATATATTCCCAAAACCTAAATACCCTTCCTAAACCATGGTATTGCCTTTAATATAATACTAAATCCCAATACTTTCCTTAAAATTGCCAGAGCCATCTTAATACAAAAAAAAGTTTTTCTATTAAACCCCTATTGCTGAGGCCCTCATAAAAAGCCCATTCTCCCTCAATCTTTAGCATCCTAATAGCTTTTACAATACCCCTTCTAATGATAAATTAATCTTGCCTCTCCCCAAATACTAAAAAAGCAGTATGTACCAATTGTTTATGCTTAGGCCTTAATAATTTATCATCCATTTCCCACTCTTCTAAAATAGTCCTAACCACAAATCCCTTAAATCCCAGCTCTTTTAACAATAGAAAAGCCTCCTTAGCTTGATTGGCATGGGGCAAATATACAACGATCCATTTAGTCCTATCTTTAATATTTTCAATAACCTCCTTAAAATCCGGAGTGTCCAAAATATATAAATAGGCATCCTCCTTAGCTTCACGTCCATCCTTATTAATCACATGCACATTCTCAAACAAGGATAAATTCTCCTTCAAAACCTCAAAAATATCCTCTCTCCTCTCATAAACAAACAACTCCTTAACGATCCTGGCCAAATAAAAACTCAAAAAACCCGAGCCACCTCCAACCTCAACAACAACATCTTCTTTAGATAGTCCTGTCAAAGCAATTATTGTTCCAATATCTTTGGGTAGGATCACAGCAGTCCTTCTTTTAAACCTTTTCAACAAAGGATGGAAATGAAACTTCATGCTAAAGCTTTACTATATATAAATAAAAAGGTTGGTGGTTATGGTAAAATTAGGACGTAAATTAACGATACAAGGTTCGGCATTTGCCAAAATCAAAACAAAAAACATCCCAAAAAATCCGGGAAAAAATCGAAACCTTTAAAAATAATACTCAGGCTTAAACAAAACAGAGCCTTAGCGGGCTCGGGTGAAAAAATGAAAAAGATGGACGTAAAGAAATTGGGAGCCGTAGTAGGAGGAGCTGCATTGTTAGCAAGCTCTGTAGCTTTCGGTGCAGTGTTGTATGAGAACACAACACTGGTAGATGCAAATGGACAAATCGTAGCAAAGGTAGTGGTAGGACAAAACGCAGCAGCAAGCGACGGAGTAGGAGCAGCAAAGATAGCAGCAGCCTTAGCAAGCAAGGCTTACAAGCCTGTAACCTATTCAGCTCAAGTAGAAGGAACAGCTGTCTGTACAGCAACAGCCGGAAACACATCTGGATCCTGTACAGTAACAAACAAGGCAGCTGACATTGGTGTAATATTACCTGGATTAACAAGCACAAGCGTAGTAGACCTAAGACCTTATGTAGCAGAAGAGCTAGACACAGAATTGCAAGATAGAGAATACACAGATTATCTAGATGTGGTAAATGACCTATGGGACGATGACGCAAACCCATATCAAGATCAAATCGGAGGAACTGGTAACTTAGGAGGAGGACCTACACAAGTAAACGCTTCTGTAGTAGACTACAGAAACTTTGACGCATTCCAAGTATGGACTGTAACAGGAAAATACCTAGATGCAAAGGGAATAAAAGAAAAAGAAAGAGCTTATGTACAAGGATATTCTTGGTATGATTCTGGAGATAATGAGGTAAAGTTCAAGTTAAATGATGTAGTATACACAGCAGTATTCGGCCCTGGAGATAATGGATTGCCTGTATGTCCTGGAGACACAAACAAGAACTACGCAACTTGTGATTCTGATAAGAGCTTAGCATCTTCCAGAGCAGCTATAAAGTTCTTGGGAGAAAAGTGGTACATAACAAAGGTAGTAATCCCTAACCAAGATCCTGCAGGTACAGACTGGAACTCTGATACAGAAGTAGTAGAATGGTCTGGAGCTGAAGTACACTTGGCAAAAGAAGCTCAATACGGAATTGTAAACGTAGGAGAATCCTTGGATACACCTGACGGAAAGTACAAGGTAAGATTGGATGATATTAACAAGAACGATAGATTGGGCAACCCTGCAATTATTTCTGTATTAGATGAAAACAACCAAACAGTAGCACAAGACCAAGTAGCCCCTGGAGAAACAAAAGAAATTGTAGTGGGATCTGACACAATTAGAGTACACGTATATCAAACTGCTCCTGGTCACGCACTACAAGCTAAGTGGGCAGAGATGGCAGTTCTAGAGGATTCCATCGTATTGAAGCATGGAGATGACTTCTTGAACGATGGTGATACACAATACACAGTTTACCTAGGATGGACAAATGAAAATGCAGCTACAGATACAGATGGATCTCAAAATGCAACTCACTTGAAGGAAATCGCATTAGTAGCATCTTCCTTGGGAGAAGACCTATCCAAGGGTGGAAAGTTCTACCTAACAGATGTAGAAGGACACAAGAACTTTGCAGTAGAATACAAAGGATTGGAATCCCAACCTAAGACAAAACTAACTCTAAAGTATAGGACATCTTCTAAGACAGGAACTCTAGCAGACGGTTCAACAACATTCAACGTACAAGAGTATGTTGAAGTAGATCCTGGAGTGGAAGTAAGGTTAAATGGAGTTAGCGACGGAACATCTGTTGTGGGAACAAAGAGAGTGGATAAGTTCTATTATGTGGTAAGAGCAGCTGGAGGTAGTGGTGTAGATGAAGGAGACATTCTATTGAAGGCAGATGGAGACTGGTACAAGGTAGAAGGTTCTGGAGCTACATTGAGCGTAGATTACAAGAAGGCTGGATCTAACGGAAAACTACACTTCAGCGACCCTAACGCAGCTACAGGAGATGAATTAACTCTAAGCTTGGAAGAGTCTATCGGTAAGGTAGGTGGAGTAGATGCTTATGCAAACGTGTCTGTAATTACATCTAGCGCAAACGATGAACTACATGGATTGACAGGAGGACAAGATGACGAGGTAACCTGGGATAAGGACAGCTCTGTAACTCTAGGATATGGTTACACATCCAACACAGAGTATGAAACACCATTCGTAAGCCCTAGGGGAACTGTGGTAAAGGGTTCTGGAGATTCTAGAACATTCGAGATCCCTGAGAAGGTAAGGAAGCTAGAAATATTGTTCAAGCCAGAAGGAAACGTAACAGTAGAACCTAACATGGTAACTCTAAGAAACATGACAGAAGGAGAAGTAAGAGACGTACCTGGAGGAGATGGATTAAAGGTAAAGCTATTGAAGGTATATGCAGAAACAAGCGGAGCCGTATCCTGTCCTACACCTGAAGCTAGCATGGATGGCGTAAGCGCAGCTATCTATGAAGGAGATACAAAGGTAGGTGAAACAGTAACAGCTTATGAACCTGCATACGCAACAGCCTATCCTAGCGACGTAGTAGTATTTGATAACAGCCCTGAAGCAAACGCAGCTACAGTAGTTTCTGTAGGAGGTCCTGCAGTAAACCAAAAGACAGCAGAATTACTACAAGGATCTGACGTAGAACTAAGCGCAGACAACAACGTTGTAGTAAAGCAAGTAGCATCCGGTAAGATTGTAGTAGCCGGATGGACAGCTGAGGACACCCTACAAGCTGTAGACCAATTCCTCAGCAGACTTACCGTAAACTGAATCCCTTAGGGGGTTCTTTTTTATTCTTTTTCTTTTAACATTATAGCGTGAATATTGCTTATTTTGTAGATAGCTTAGACCCAATATCGCCCTATCGTTCTATTCTATTGTTAAAGGAAGCTTTGGAAAGAGAAGGCCATAAGGTTATCATTTTCGCTCCTGGAAAAACCAAAAAAGATCTTGAATTAAAAAACGGAACTTATAATGTGAGGTTTGCCTTTCTTGAAAATCCCTACAATTTAAGCTTGCCTATTGTTGCTATTTCTAAGATAAAGCAAGTGCTAAAAAAAGAAAACATAGATGTAGTTCATTCTTTTTCCATAGGTAAGATGGGAGGATTGGCAAGGGAAGCTGCTAAATCCCTTGAAATAAACCTTTTCTACACCTTTTTAGTAGACCCTTATTTTGAGAACCCTTTATTGGATAAATTGGTAAAAAAGTATTTGGATTGGTTGTTAAAGTATGGTGAGGTTATTTTTCCAACAGAATACTCTCAAAGGTTGTTAAACATAAAAGCAGATTATGTTCTACCATTGCCTATTCCAGAGCCACAATCAAATGGAGAAGAAAAGAGAAAAAAATACATTTTAACAGCGGGGAAATTGACAAAGGATAAAAAGCTAGATTGGTTGATAAACTCTTTACCTTCTTTAATAAACGTGGAACCTTCTATAAAGCTTAAAATCTATGGGAAAGGGGAGGAAGAAAAATCCTTAAAATCTCTAATAAAACAATTAGGCTTGGAAAACAACGTTTCTATAAATTACCAAAGTGATTTATCCAAAATATATCAAAAGTCCCAAATTTATTACCATGCAAGTAAAAAAAGCCTATTCTCTCTTTCTCTATTGGAGGCTATGTCAAATGGTGTTGTTCCTTTGATACACAAAGGTTCGGCAATGAAGGATTTGGCACTAAAGGGAACACTTTTTGAAGATAAAAAAGAGCTATCTCAAATTGTTCCAAATCTCTTGAACAATTATGATGAGCTTAAAGAGAGAGCCCTATTCATCTCAAAGGCATATACTATAAAAAGCTTACTCTCGGAATATATTCATGTATATTCTGTTTAGTCTATTGTTATTGTTAAGTCATGGGATAGCCCTAACACAACAACAAACCCAAGTGATACCCCCTGCTTATGAAGTAAGACTACAATTGGATAACATTACTTATTCTTATTACCCACCCATACATATTCAATTGGAAAATGGTAGTGTGGATTTAACCATTTTTAGGTATGTTTATCCCCTTGCTACAGGAACTTTAGAGAGTAACTTAAGTAAAAATATATCTCTAAGAGAGGTCCAATGTTACACTAAGTTAACAGATGTTCCAGAGGATTTTTCTAGAATATTTGAGAAGAAACTAGAGGCCGAGAGCGTAGGAAACAATCCTTTACAAGCATACATCTATGAGGTTGTTCTATGGGCTCATCCATATAATAATAAAACTAATTGTATTCCACAACCCTATTTTTACAATGCTTCTATAAGTGTTTTAAGCTATGTTGAGGTTTATTCCATAACTGTAAATTCTAGTTCTAAGGAAAAGGTGTTTATTTCTATTCCAGAGCTAGACCTAAACATTTCCACAATATTGCCAAACCAACATTTAGTTGTGGAGAGGACATCTTTAACATTTCCTGATAAAAAGAACTTAACTTTATTTATAACGATAAAATCGGATTTGCCTTTTGTTGATAATTATTTGAAATCTTTCCAAGCGTATTATGATCAACTTTACGGGATGTTTAAAAAACCTTACATGGCTTTTGGAATTCTATTGGGGATAATTCTATCTATATTAATAGCGATAAGTGGTGTGTTGTCATTTTTATCCAGTTATTTGCCTGCTTTAATGAGAAAGGAGAGAAATGCATTTAAGAGGGCCCTTGGCTACCATGATGTTGAGGCCCTTAAAAAGCTCATTCTTGGAATTGTTCTAATAATCGGTGGAATGTTCTTAGAAGATAATTTCTCCAAAAAAGTCTATATAAAATCCTTGAATTATTCAAGCATATTAGATTTAGCATCTTTGGATTTATTCTTTGTGATAAGCGTGGCCATGTATGTGCTTGGAATAATCTGGATAGTGGAT
>WAPD01000092.1 GCA_015520875.1 Microcaldota archaeon | reverse complement strand
TCTCTAAGCACAGTAATTAATTTCACACCCATTAACAGAAATACAATAATTGCAAGTGCGCTTACAAAAATGTCTATAGCATAGAATAAGGCTTCAATTTTTCCAAGCTCATTAAATGTTTCAAGATAGATATAATAAGATAGGGTAGCGATTACACCTATAAAAGCAATCCCACTATAGAGAATACAATTCTAAGCTTCTTATCCTGTCCTATTTGCAAAAACTTAAACATTTCCTCTATGTATTGGTCTATATTAAAGCCTTTCATTAATAAATAAATTCCGATTAAAGCGGTGAAATAATGCCATTTTATATCAAATGCATATATTAAAGAAATTCCGACCAAGATTAAAGCAGGGATTCCAAGAAGGTATTTAGCATAATAAGGATCCTTTAATTTATCCAGGATTAAAAGATAGGTTTTTTCCAGAGCCTTTGATTGTTTTATATAAATGCTTTCAATACCCTCTATTTTAATTCCCCGGGATTGTAACATCGGAAGGATTTCTTCATCCATTTTTCCATCCGTAATTAGGATTACTTTGTTTATTCCATAGTTCTCTATTAAATAATCCAATTGTTTTGAGAGTTGAGACAATGCTTGATAACCTAGCTTTTCAGAGCCTGTTAATGTAGCTATAACAACATCTTTTCCTTGTGATTTTAGGTCAAGATAAACAGACACAGCTTTCATTATTGCATTAGAATCAGAATCCTCAGGATCCGCCAACGCAAGCTCCATAGCTGCCTTTTTATTGGCTTCTTCACCGATAACAGGACCTTTTACCTTTGCTTTTACACCTAAATCATTGTCTATATCTACCACTAAGACAGCTATTTTATCACTCACACTTTATTATAAAAGAAGGGATTTAAAGGCTTTTTGAATATAAGAAATGCTATGGATATTGATGGAACTAAATTCGGTATTTCTAAAATAAAAGGATATGAATTAGCATCTTCTGAGGCTTTTAAAAGAGCTAAGATAGAGAAACGCTCCCCCATGGAAATATCCCAAGAAATAGTGGGAACTTTAAAAGAACATCCTTGGGTAGAAGAAGCTGTTGCCATAAATGGCTATGTTAATGTTAAGCTTTCTCCTAAATTTTACCTTGAATATAAACCTGAATTAAAGGAAAATGGAACAGTTGCAATAGAATATGTTTCAGTAAATCCCAACAAACCTTGGCATATCGGACACTTGAGAAATGCATTGACAGGAGAGAGTCTAAAAAGGATCTATCAAGCATTTCAGTATGATGTTGTTGCTTTAGACTATATAGATGATTTGGGATTGCAGGTGGCCCAAAGCTATTGGTATTGGAAAAATTATGGAATTAAGGAACATGAAAGATTTGATTGGGCTGTTGGTTTAGCATATGTAGAGGCCGCTAAGCTATTTGAAGAACATGAAAAAGAAGTAAGAGAAATTTTAAAGGAAATGGAGGAAAAAGGCATTTCCCGGAACTTTGTTGAAAAGGTTCTCTGGGACCAATTGAAAACAGCTAAAGCATATGGGATTTTCCACCATATGAGAGTGTTTGAAAGCGATATTGCCCGTGATTTATTCAATAAAACAATAGAGTTGTTAAAGGAAAAAGGATTTTTAGTTTATCACGAAGAAGGAGAGTTAAAGGGAACATGGACAACGCGGGGTAATAGAGTTGTAATAAGAAGTGATGGAACAGCTACTTATTTAGGAAAGGATATAGTGTTTCAGCTTTGGAAAATGGGTTTTGTTTCTGGATTGAGATTTGAGGAAAGGGAAGACCCAACAGGAAAAGTCTGGTATTCCAACATTAAAGGAATTGAAAAAGAGATAAATGCAGATAAAGTTATCAATGTAATCGGAATAGAGCAATCGTTGCCACAACAGGAGATTGCCAAAGTTATTAAGGAGATTTATCCTGAGAAGGAATATATACATGTTGCATATCAGAAAGTTAGATTAAAGGATGTTAGTTTTTCCGGTAGAAAGGGAACATGGATAGGTTATAGTGCCGATGAGTTATTGGAAGAAGGGATAAAAAGGATAAAATCTAAGGAACTTGCGTTAAGTGCTATTAAGTTTTTTATTTTGAAATATACGCCTACAAAAGAGGTAATATTTGAATGGGACAAGGCTTTATCCACCGAAGGAGATTCTGGAATTTATGTGATGTATGCTTATGTAAGAGCAGGAAGCGTGCTTAAGAAAGCCGAGGTTAATCCTTTGTTAAAAGAATTAAATGAGGGGGATAGAGAAGTAGCAAAGTGGTTCTTGGCATGGGAGTTCTATTTGAAAAAAGCATTAAGGTATAATGACCCTTCGGCTATTGCAGAATATTTGCTGGAACTAGCAGGGGCTTTCAATTCATATTATGGAAAGGTTAAATTGAAGAATAATGAAACAGGTCTTTGGGTAACGGAACAAGTTCGCAAGTATTTGAAACAAGGAATGGAATTGCTCGGAATGCCTATTGTTGAAGAGATGTAAAGGTAGTGTTTAGATTTAAATGTAATTTTCCGTTTTTTGCATAAGCTGCCTTTACCGGGATACCGTTTACTTTAATTATGAAGTCTCCATCCTCTTCTACTTTTGGGAATTCTCTTTTGTTGAACTGTTCTAAGGTTAGTTCAATAATATGATCTTTTGCTAAATGCCCGAAAATGGAAACAAAACCATCCGTTATATGGCCATTTTTTATTATTAAGATGCCTTTTTCTGCTTTCTTATCTTTGACTGATAACAGGGTTTTGTAAAAGGCCCTGTTTTTCTCTATTACAATGCCTTTAGGTTTCTCTATTTTGAACCATTCTAGGAACAATCTAGATACACCTGGTCATAACAGATTTTCCCTGAATAAGTCTCGTTGAATTTTTCATAGGTAACAATCTTCTTAGGGAAGGTGATGGTTCGCGTTCTATGTCGAGGTGATATCCATCCATCTGTCAAACTTGATGCGAACACACACCTATCATCTCTTATCACTGCTGAACCTCCACTACTAGAAAGAGTTTTTCTATTTACCTCACAGATACAATCACTATCGATACCTCCCAAAGGGCCGTCCCTACATATTATTTCTGGTACTTGTAGAGTATAAGTTTCCTCTCGTTTTTCCAATGAAACATTATTTATCAATGTTTTACTTGTTACTAAACTACAGTTTCCACTTACTTTGGTGATATAGGTATAGTTAAAGTAAGATATGTCATGATACTCTCTATGATACCTTCCGTTACAACCCTCTTCTTCTATATACCTAGCAGGTAGGTCTTCTGCGTAACTAATAATTCCATATCCTGTATAACTATTAGTAAATGCTGGGCTATCACATTGGTCTGTATCACCTCCCCATTCTTTCATCCAGAAAGCATGGGTTGTCAATGTAATAGTTCCAGGTTCGTGATGGTATTCTTTAACCTCATAACACGTTGTAGGAACACAGACAGTTTTTACCTTGAAAGTACATTCTTGAGGAGCACACTGCTTTGCATTTTCCTTAGAATAAACATAAGGTTGTAATGGAAAGCCTTTTTTATCCCCATAAACTTCATGATAAAGCACGGGCATTGTTCCCTTGAAATATCTCACGCTTGGGATAAATGTATAATAGGTTGTGTTTCCTGTTTCTGGGTCTGGAGCAGTATTACAAACATACTTTCCAGATAATTGGTTT